>JAKPOE010000209.1 GCA_029548025.1 Spirochaetota bacterium | reverse complement strand
ATGTTTACCTTGCTCATGGATACATATTTAAAAAAAACCATCACTATGTAGTGGTGCAATCTACCATGCATTATTTTTTCTCAATGCAAATTACTACGGCTTATTTTTTTTGGGCGATAGTTACTCAGTATCAGTACACTGCCTGTAGATGTGCCACCGCTTTAACAATAAATGAAAACCACTCCTTTTTTTACCGGCAAAAAAACAATTGACAGTAACTATCGGTACTATACCCATTATACAAAATTCAGCATAACGAGGCAGTATCATGAACATAATGCAATCCGCAAAAGCAGCAAAAAAAGCTTCGGTTTATTTAGCAGCCGTTACGCCCAATAGTAAAAATAACGCATTGCAATTGATTGCTCGTGAATTACACAATAATGTAGCGCTCATTAAACAAGCCAATGAAACCGATGTGGAAAGAAGCAGAAAGGAAAACCTGCCTGCACCGCTGTTAAAACGCCTTGTTTTTGACGATGCAAAAATAAACGAGGTTATTGCCGGTATTGAAAGTTTGATGACATTGCCCGACCCCGTTGGCAAAACACTGTTAGCTACCCGGCTTGATGATGCTCTGACCCTCTATAAAGTAAGCTGCCCCATAGGTGTTATTGGCGTCATCTTTGAATCTCGCCCTGATGCGCTGGTGCAAATTTCAACGTTATGCCTTAAAAGCGGGAATGCCGTACTGCTGAAAGGAGGCAGCGAGGCGCGAGAAACCAACAAAACACTTGCCGACATTATTTACAATGCTGGTTGTAAAGCCGGCATGCCACAGCAGTGGCTTACACTGCTTGAAACGCGCGAAGATGTAAGCGCCATGCTCAAAATGGATGATTATATTGACCTCATCATACCTCGCGGCTCAAATGCATTTGTTAAATACATCATGGACAATTCGCGCATACCGGTGTTGGGGCATGCTGAAGGTATATGTCATGTATATGTTGACAGCGATGCCGATATGCAAATGGCGCTGAAGGTGGTAACCGATGCAAAGGTGCAGTATGTGGCGGTGTGCAATGCAGCCGAAACACTGCTGGTACACAATAACATTGCTAAAACTTTTTTGCCTTTACTGAAGCAGGAGCTTGACAAATACAATGTGGCGATAGTTGGCTGTGAACAAACACAGGCAATTATTACTGTTAACCCGGCAACTGATGAAGACTGGAAAACCGAGTACCTTGATTACAAGCTTTCAATTAAAGTAGTTGCAGATGTTGATGAAGCCATTAACCATATAAATACCTACGGCTCGCGACATACCGACAGCATAGTAACAGCAAACCAAGAAACTGCAAAGAAATTTCTTGATCTGGTTGATTCCGGCAATGTTTTCTGGAATTGTTCAACGCGCTTCAGCGATGGCTTTAGATATGGTTTTGGTGCGGAGGTTGGTATAAGTACAGCAAAAATCCATGCACGCGGGCCAGTTGGTCTGGATGGGCTTGTTATTTATAAGTATAAGCTCGTTGGCAATGGGGACATTGTTGCTGATTTTGTCACAGGCAATCGAACATTTAAGCATAAAAAAATTGATGACAACTGCCCTGTTTAACTATGCCTGTGCTTTTATCTTGCCCAGCAGATCATTACCCATGTTTGATAGCTCATATGATGTGTCGCTGATATCCTCGGTAACCGACATATTATTCTGGATGAGTGTGTTGATGCTTGCTATCGAATTTGAAATTTCGGCTATGATATCATTATGACGATTGGTATCTTCAGCTATTTTTTGTGATAAACTCTGTGAACCTGTTGCCTGCAATTGTATTGCTTCCTTGATTTTTTCCTGATTATCAATATGGTTAAAAATGTCCTGCATGCCGGTGCTAACAGTATTCAGCGTTTCCACAATATTTTTAAATAGATCAATAATGGTAGCAACACCAGAGTTGGTTGTGGTAACACTCTGAATATTTGACTGTATATTGACATTGATCTCTTTTAAACTCATTACCGACTGCTCTGACAATTTGTTTACCTCATCAGCAACAACGGCAAAACCCCTTCCCGCCTCGCCTGCACGTGCTGCCTCAATGGAAGCGTTAAGAGCAAGGAGCTGAATCTTGTCAAATATATCTTCCAGTATATTCATTATACCGGTTAATTTACCGGAGCTATCTAACAGAGTTTTTGCATTTTCATTAACAAGCTGTATTGCGTTTTCACCCCGCTGCGTTATAGCAAGGATTGACTCAAATGCTTTTGAAATTTCAACCGAACGATTTTTAAGCAAATCTATTTCCTGTGCCAATGCATTGATGGTGTCAAAAAGTTTTTTTAACGCAGTATACTGATTGTTTACATTGTTGTTGACATTGCCAAAACCGTCGGAAACCTCCTGCGTTGATGCGGTTATCTCCTCAACTGCGGATGCCTGATCCTGAATATTTTTTAAAAAGTCCTGCAATTTGTCAGAAATTAATTGTGATATGGCAATCATCTTATCAGAGGCGTCCTGTATAAATGAGTGCAGATTTTTCATTACATTAATCTGATCCACACTAATATTTTTTTCTTTATCCAGTGAACGTATAACACTTTGAAATGATGTGATAGTCATCATCACTATAATGTAGCACAGTGTTAAAGCAGCAGAACTATCAACTAAACCAACTGTTAATGCTTCTGCAAGCTTTCCCTCAACAGAACCTTTGTTAATATAAAAAAATGTAATTAATGCCACGACATATGAACCATAGATAATTGACGCTATTATTTTTGTTGAAAACGCCGCTGCAAACAGCATGGTGGCAAACATAAAATACACCATGGTAACAAACCCAACATGAGCAGCCTTGGTAAAAAGCCCGGCAAGAACAACCAGTGAACAAAAGATAACCAAAATATTTGAAGCTAATTGCAGCTTCCCTTTTTTTAGATAATAGATAGTTATCAGGGAAAAAATTGAAGCACCAACAGCAGATTGTAAAAAATTTAAACCTCTTTCAACGCTGATAAAAATAAATGATAAAATAACCCCTGCATTTAATAAAACAATGACCGCTATTGCAAAGATAAATATCAGAAATGCTTTACGCTTTGTTAAATAATCGCTGTCTTGATATTTTTCAAATAATCCTCCAGAAAACTTCATAAACGTACCTCTGTAATAGTATATTACTGTATTATTACTGTTTTTATAATTTGTATATGTTTTTTACGCTTGTCCACTGCAGCGAATTTAGATACCATTACTGTTAATTAGTCAAGAATAATTTATCGTTACCAATTAAAATAGTTTTGGAAATAATCGCAAAGCAGGTAGAACTGCCTATGGCTGGAGTGTAGTAACCCATAATATCCTGAACTGATTCCAGGATATCATTGTGGCAATAGAGGTTCCGGAGCAGGTCCGGAATGCCAGTGAGGAATAATAAATCATTAACCTTATAGTAACTTTTTTAATGTTTTTAGCCATTATGGCATGGTATCCTTTACTATTTATGTAATAATGAGTGCAGTAATATCCTATATGATTGACTGTCCAACCAATTATATTGTTGACAATTTTTATGCCGTACAGTATAGTACTGCTTAACTAATTTCATGATCAAATACTTTGCTATTGCCAATGTATCAAAACCATGTGTTCTGAGTTTTATACCCTGTTGCAAAGCAATTTTTCATATGTTCTAAATGAACTATTGATGGAGGTTTATAATGGCAACGGTATCTACCATTATAGTTGTTTTAGCCGGCATCATAGCATTGTTTATAGTGTTAACTATCACAAACATTTTACAGGCAGGCAGCAAAAAAGCTCATACAAGGTCTATGGCTGATATACTTGGAGTAGACCCTAAAAAAGCCACCTATGATGATGTTGAAAAGCTATCCCGCAAGGAAACAATGCAGCTTTTCATTGCTGCATCAACCCCTGATTTTAAAGCGCTCAATGGTGAATTTAAAGCACGCTTGTTGAGTGGTGGCGTTTTAGGCAAATCATCTGAACTTTTTACCCATCATGTGTTCCCAACAGGATGCATAACAGTGCATACAAAATGGATTGGGAAGGCTTTTAAACCTGCAAGCGATAGTTCCGGTCAGGGGTATAATATATTTGAAGAGAAAACCAAATCAGGAACAAGGATACTCAGATTAAGAAAAATTGATACTAACCTTGCTCCTTCAAAAATTACCAGAGATAATAAAAATTCATTTCAGATTAATTACAGCAGATATAATAAAGGCACCGTTCATTCCATGTGCGATGAAATACGCAAGATTAACGAGAATCTTTACATTGGCATGGGATATATGGGACTGGGTGGTGGTTCGGCCAACCCTGCACCATTTGCTCTGGTTGGTAAACCTTCACCGTGGGTTGGCCCTGATAAACCTTAAGCTTATTTGCTCCGCCTTCCCGTCGTATGTTCATTGGCAGTCCACATGCCTGCTAATTTATTGATTATATCCATTGTATGAACAGGCAATATCAATTTAGTAAGAGGCGTTAAAAAATTTACCTGAAAGTTAGGAACAGCAACCATTGCTCTGTTCTTTTTTATAGCTTTTACTACCTTTACTGTTACATCTTCTGTTTTTAAAATTTTAGTCATAGCAACTTCTTTAAATCCTTCAAACATACCGGTTGCCACTGTATAAGGGCATACCATAGTTACTCCCACATTGTATTTATATTTTTTCATCTCCTGTCGTAATGCATCTGAAAAACCTACAACCCCAAATTTTGTAGCACAATATATTGATATATCCGGTAGCGCTAACAGCCCTCCAGCCGATGCAACATTGACAACGTGCGCCCATTTTTTAGTTATCATTCCTGGCATAAATGCTTTGCACATCCAGAAGATAGATTTCAAATTAACATCAACAATCCAATCAATTGCTTTATCATCCAGATGCAAAAAGTCGCCTACCCTTACTACTCCAGCATTATTTACAAGAATTGTTACGTCGCCCATTTCTTGTTTAACTTTTTTTTGTAACCGGTACACAGCATCACGTTTTGATACATCACATATATAAGCTTTACAATTACCCTTAGTCTTCAATTGTTTAACATTTTTTGTTAATTCTTTTCCATTGATATCAACCATTGCAACATCACATCCCTCTTCCAGTAAAAGCTGGGACACACTTCTGCCCATTCCCATAGCTGCTCCAGTTACCAGTGCTAATTCACCTTTCAATGATTTCATAAAATCCTCCAATTTATTTTAAAATAATATCAAACTACCAAATGGTTTGTCAAAAATCAACTATAATTTGGTTGATTGTCCAATTTATTTATAATAGAACATTTTATATTTTATTTCAAATTGACCAAAATCATCAAGGTATTAGAGGAAAAGGATGTTTATTGTCCTGTTTGTGCTTTTCGTAGTATGTCCGGGTGTGGTCCCCAGTAAAATTTGCAACAAACAATATCTTCTTCTTTATAAAAGCAAAATGTGTAGCCACTGTGCCGATAGTTATCGGTATAGTCATCATCTCCCATTCCATCAAGAATTGCTAAAAATTCAAACAGTACATTATCCATGCAGTATGCAATAACCTTTGCCAGCGACATCTTCCACACCTTTTTCACATCCATGAAAAATTCGTACTCATCATCAAACAAAACCAGATGAAAGCGCTTCCATGCAGTACCTTTTTTCCTATAGGAAAGCTGCTTAAACGATTGCACGCTAACCTTTTCACACTGAGCAGCAAAGCTAACCATCCCGGAGATAAACGTCCGTAGTGACATATCATAGCGCTGTGCATAACTCTGTAATAGTTTTAGGTGCTCAAATGAGATGCATGTTGTTGTTTCTATACTCAAGGTGCCCTCCCAAAGCTTGTAATTTTTATATAACTAAATCTTATCTATGATAGTATTAAACTACAATATAATATATTTCA
>JAKPOE010000205.1 GCA_029548025.1 Spirochaetota bacterium | reverse complement strand
TATCCAGCTATATGCAGAATCTGGTCTATATGCTATTAAATCATAAAGGATAGTCTGGGCTTTTTCAGGATTCTCTTTGCTGTTTAGAATATATAACCAGAAATAGACTTCATCAGCATATTTCCCCTTAACACCAAACATTGAGTAATATTTCTCTAAATAGTACTGTGCAACTTTATTGCTGGTAATATTATTTTTGGCATATAACCATAACAATTCTTGTGACAGAGCATCATTAGGATAATTAGCTACAAATTCATCTACTGGCTGTGAATTTTTTTCTTTTCGATATATTGAATACAAAGCCTTATAATAAAGGGCTGTTTTTTTTAAGCCATCATCCGTTGTTTCAGCTAACTTATTTACCCATGATATGGCTTCACCCTTTTTAGAATTCCAGAGGGCCCGGACAATAACTACAGCACAATCATCCCAAAAATCACTATTTTTATACTGAGAATATATCTGCTTTATTTCACCAGTCTTACCCAACTGGCATAATGCTTTAATTCTTATGCTATCGAATTCATACCTTATATCGGCATTATCAAAAAATTTATCCCATGTGCTGTCAAGTGATACTATATCACTATAATTTTTGGTATTATATAATGCTTCAACAACCATAATTATATCATCCGGCAACAGAACAATGTCAGGATTTTTTTCTTTAATCTGAAGAATTCTTTTTGCAGCAATCTGAGACCTCCAGCTTTTAGTACTTATAGTAAGCAGCTTGATATAACTTTGCACTGCATACAAATAGCTATTCTGTTTTTCATACAATGACGCTAATTTAAGATACAGCCCCACCAGCGAATCAACATCATGGTATTGTGATATCGTTTTTTCAATAGTTTCTTTAGCCTGCTCAAATTTCTTTAATTGTATCAGTGCATCGGATTTAAGCATCTGCGCATCCCGGTATACACCAGTTTTTTCTTTTTTTATAAGATCAATAAATTTAAGCACGTAGTTATATTCCTGGTAATACATAAATCCTTTTGCAATTTCATACACTGCATCATTATACAGTGGTGAGCGAGTTGATAATCTGCTAACAAAGCTATAGACGGGTTGAGGATAGATAGTTAAGGTTAAAGCCTGCCTTTGAGCAAAACAGCTATTAGCAAAGTGATACATAGCTTTTTTATAATCACCATTTTTTTTGTATGCAATCCCTGCCATAAAATGCTCTGTATACGACAGCTTTTGTTTTTTCTCCAATGTCTGGATGATACTTACACTATCCCCATAAAATCCCAACTGTGATAAACCCTGTGGTAACACAACATTAGTGCACGAGATAAATGAAAATATAAAAACAAACCCGATGATACGGAATAATGCGATGCACCTGCTGTTCATAATTATTCTTCCTCTTTTTCATATTCTGCATATTCTGGCAATTCATGCAATGAACCATTGCTCCATACATCATCATAATATGAATAATCATTGTTTAATTGATAATAACTATCGCCAAGAATAGGTATTAAATATTTTTTTTCATTTTCATCCTGTATGGCTTCCAATTTAGTCTTTAAATACGAATAGATGTACGGTTCATTATTCCCTTTATCTTTTATAGTAAACTTTTTTTTAAACTCTTTATCTTGGAATGTAACATACGCTATAATAGCATACCGTTTAGCCTGTTTTGCCTTTTTTAAGGCTTGAATATATTTATACAGTCGCATTGAATATAACGATGTACGATAGTTATCAGCCATCACCATGTATAGTTTAGCCTGCTCATTATTAGTGTACCCTAAATTACAGTAATGTTTTGACACATAGTCATTTTTCATTATAGGACCGGGTGATACTGAATCCAGCAATTTTTTTCCTTCTTCTATTTCGCGCGACAGTACCATTAAGTATAATCCAATAAGCAATTCCTGAGATTTTCGTATTTGTTTGTATGCATCATTAAATCGAAATTTCATATACAAAAAGCGGGCAAACATATCATAGAGTATTGCTTTCCTGCAAACCAAACGTTCCTGTTCAACCACACTGTTAGAAACCGAAAAATTAATATAATAAAAAAATCTTTCATTATCTTTTAAACCCTTTTCTGCTTTCCTCTGTTCACCTGCTTGCTGGCTGCTCTTCGTTCTCTGGGAAAAACCATCGTCATGATATCCACACAATGTAGCACAGATCACAAGGAACGAACACATGAAAAAATGTATTCTTCGTCTCATTATTATACCTTTGTTCATTTTCTTTTGGGCATTTATTTTTATCATATTTTATGATTGACTGTACACTCTTTTTGATACAAAATAGTATAAAATTATAGTAAAAATCAGGAAAACAACAATGAAAAAAACTACCATCATATCCTTATTATCGATTGTTTGTTTAACATTACTTATCACCTGTACTTCATTTGACCCTGCAATGTTTCAAAAAAAACCTACCATACAATTTCATAGTTTCCAATTTAAAGAAATTACTCTTAATGATATGACAACTCTTTTTTCAATAGAAATTGAAAATCCTTACCCTGTCACATTGTATGTAGATTCAATTCAAAGTCAAATAGATATTGATTCACATACATTGTTATCATTACAATCTAAAGATTCATTGAAACTATCAAAACATTCTAAAGCAATCAAGACATTTGCAGTAACTATAACCTACCAACAACTCTTGCAGGCTGTTAACAATTATATTAATCGTGATTCCATAATGCTGTCAATCAAAGGAACTATTGGTTTTTCCTTACCACCATCAATGCAGATCGTAAAACCCATTAATGTCCCTTTTACAATAAAACAGGAAATACCAACCATCAAGCCATCAATAGATATTGCACATTTTAAGATTATACCGCCAACCTTAAATGAACTTGCCACCATGGTGAAAAACCGTACTCTTACTATCAGTATGCTGGAACTCAACCAGGTATTTGCTGATATACAGGCGTTCAGTCAGGGGAAAAGCATACCTGATAGTATATTGCAATTGGATATTCCTCTATCCATGTCATTTGACATTATCATCAAGAATAAAACTAAAGCATTGCTTACCGGCAAATCTATTGATTATAATTTTATATTGTATGATACAGAGATAGCTAAAGGTAAACCTACAATACAATCAGTGAACGGAACCTCTACAATCAATTGTTTAACGGTACTGAGTACAAAAAATTTAAGCAAAGGCATTGTTACTGCTCTTCCTAAAAAAAATATTCACTACATGATGAAGGGGTCAATGCTATTGGATGCCAGTTTCAAAGATTCAACTATGCCAATACCATTTTCAATTAATCACGATGGAACTATAAGCTGGTAATAGTGCATTATAATGGTTATTGACAATTTTAATAATTGACGTATAGAACAAATAATAACATTATGCCATAGAGGAATTTCTAATAATTAGATTCAGGACATTCCCTTGTGGGTACATGTAGTTGAACAAAGTTTTGTCATAGTGTGAATAATGATAATCCTGATTTTTACAGGTGCCCATACGGTTGACCGTAATTACTGCAGGCGAGGTTATTTATGGATGTTATACCTGTCATATTGGCTGGTGGTGCAGGCACACGGTTGTGGCCTCTCAGCAATGAGCAGAAACCCAAGCAGTTCCATAACATCACCGGTGAAGGCACGTTATTGGAATTAACCATCAATAGGTTAAAACCTTTACATCCTGATTTTTGTCTCATTGTAACTGCCCGGATGTATGAAGACATGTCATATGAAGAGTTGCATAAAACCGGGTTAAAGGGAAGCATTATATCAGAGCCCATGCCAAGGAATACCGCCCCCGCTATCCTTTACGCTGCAACCTATCTATCAAAGCTTTATGATGACGCTATTATGCTTATCCTGCCGGCCGACCATTATATTAAGAAAACCGATTTATTTATTCAAGTACTACAAAAAGCCATTCAGCAGGCAAATAACAATTATTTAGTAACTATCGGCATCACTCCCACCTATCCAGAGACCGGATATGGGTATATTAAAGCGTATGATGATCCATCAGAAGTAAAACCTGTTGAAATGTTTGTGGAAAAGCCAAACCTTGAAACAGCAAAAAAATATCTCAGAGAAGGAAATTATTTCTGGAACAGTGGTATCTTTGTATGGAAGATTTCAGTTATTCTGGATTATTATCAAAAACTTATGCCACAATTGTACAATGCCTTCCAGCCATTGCGTGATCTAACAGTGGAACAGCTTACACAAAATGATGACCTGCCATGGGAGATTAAACGTACTGTATTTTCAGAGATAGAATCAATATCAATAGATTATGGTATCATGGAAAAAGCCGATTATCGCTATGTTATACCCGGCGAATTTGGCTGGGCTGACCTTGGTAGCTGGGCTTCCATTGATGATATACTGAATCCCGATAGCAATATGAACCGTTCATCCAGCTCAAAGCAGGTAATATTCCATCTTTCAAAAAATTGTACCGTTTTTCCTGATAAAAAGCTTATAGCGGTTGTTGGTCTCAATGATGCTGTTGTGGTAGATTCAGGTGATGAAATACTGGTAATGGATAAAAATGCATCGCAGGATTTACGCGAGGTAGTAAATCACATCAAAAGCAAGCCTCAGTAGCGAGTGTTGTTTATAATCAAACGTTGTATCGCTTCTCTCACATTTTTATTAAGCATAGATTCGCTATTCAGCGACACTATACGCATGTGTAAATAATATTCAGGCTCACTATAATAAAAAAGCGGAGCATCCAGAGTATTCAATACCATCCCAAGCATTGATAGTGCTTCATTGACACAGCGCACGATAGCATTCTCTTGTTCTATCTCAGGAACTATCTGTATGTCCAGAATACCTTCAACCTGTTGAATGATCCACCTGAAGCTTAAAGGATCCATGATACCAATGGAATAGCTATACCAGTCGCAGGTACAACGAATGAGTATTTTCTTTTCCCTGTCGCTTAGAATTCTATACGCAGGGCAAAAGTAGTCATTGCATAGTTCTTTCCCAAAAAGGCTATGATCCCTGCTATCGATGCCATCATTTATAGAAGGATGCACCAGACATCCCGGCGTGTTATTAAAAATAAAACCCATAAACGGGCATACATAGGTTGTACTGTCTCTGAAGTCATATATCTTTTTAATGCTGCCATACTTTCGTAGTTGCAGATTATTGATAATCTTTCCATAACTGACTTCGATAGAAGCTTCTGTTAAAAATTGAGACAGCACATTGTGTGATACATTGCGCAAATTGAATAGACCGCAACACACACAACATCCTTTCCCATTCCCGGGCTGACAAAGCGATACCTGTTTATTCATACGACACCATAATCTCTATTAATTTGTACCCAGCAGTTTTATTACTATATCACTATCTGGTGTGCACAAATACATAAAAATTCACGTATTAGGTATAACCGTTATAATTTAACTTGCAATGAATGCATTTCATGAGTATACTGTACTATACAGTTTTAAAATATTCTTATACATCGGCATTATGAACTATCATGACAATCTCTATGAATTATTAGAGGTAACACCCTCTTCATCAAAGAATGAGATTCGTAAAGCATTCTGCTCAAAGGTCAAGATGCTCCATCCTGATACAACAGGATCTAGCAGCGAACGCTTTACCCTTGAACTTCAGAAAATCATCGAAGCGTACCGAATCCTCATGGATGATACACAGCGTGCGCGCTATGATGCTACCTTTTTCAAACAGGCTGCCAAACCACTGAAATACTATATTCCGCAAAAAAGGGTACGCTATTCCATATCATTGAAAGACCTTCTGAAAAACCAGTTTCTCCCAAAAAAAATGCGACGCAAAGACATCATCCACAAATTTGACCATGATATTGAAATAGTTTGCACTCAACAGGAACTGCATAAGGGGGCGATAGCTCTGGTGCAACTTCCCTCGCGTATTTTATGCCCTCTCTGTAATGGGCAACACCGTGACTGCTATCTCTGCAATGGGTTGGGACGTATTGCAAGCCCCTCAACATTTGAGATTGAGCTGCCCGGCGACTTAACAAAAACTACCATCATTACTGTCGATCTTTCCAACTATCGCCCTGATACATTTACCAATTTAACCGTAAAATTTTTAAGGATTAAAATAACAATCATCAGCCCTTAAATCGGATAGTAAGTGAATCACCATGTTTATCATCAAACCCTTCAACCAGCGACATGGTACACACATGGGGTACTGCATCCCTTAATCCATCTGGTGTAAGATATTGAAATGATGTACGGTGCATAAAGGTTTCAACGCCCAATCCTGAAGAAAAGCGAGCTGCCCCACCTGTTGGAAGAACATGATTGGTTCCTGAATAGTAATCGCCCACTGCCACAGGAGCATAGGCGCCTAAAAATAATGAACCAACATTCTTTATCTGTGTAAGATAGTCCATGGGATTCTTTACAATAAATTCCATATGTTCAGGAGCATAGTTATTGGAAAAATCTATTGCTTCTTCTACCGATGAAACAAGCAATATCCGTGCATGCTGCATTGCTTTTCTCTTAATCTCACTCCTTCCTCGTCCGGAGGACAAATCTTCATCGAGGTATTCTATTACTTGTTTTGCCAGCCTTTCCGATGTTGTTACCAAAATTGCAATGGCCATTTCTTCATGCTCAGCCTGCGACAGTAAATCCCATGCCACCCACTTTGGCTGAGCACTATCATCAGCAATAACAAGCACCTCACTTGGGCCTGCCAGGGAATCTATCTGAATAATGCCCTGACTGAATAGATAAGCCTTTGCTGCCGTCACATAGATATTCCCCGGACCAACAACTATATCAGCTTTTGGTATTGCTCCACTGCCATAAGCAGCTAAGGCTATCCCCTGCGCCCCACCTGATTTGATGATGGTTGTAATCCCTAAAAGATATGCCATCGCACCAATATATGCAGGAATTGATCCGTCGTTAGCCGGTGGTGTTATGATTTCAATATTTTTACACCCTGCAATCTGTGCAGGAATAACTCCCATTAAGACTGAAGATGGATATGAGGCTTTACCACCGGGAACATAAATGGCAGCGCTGTCGATAGGCTGGTAAAGCATTCCCAGGGTGATACCATCATCACGGGTATATAAAAAAGAATCTCTTTTCTGATGTAGATGAAACTCTTTAATATTGTCTATAGCCTTTTTAAACGAGTCGATAACATTTGTATCAGTCTTTTCATATGATTGCGCAATTTCCTCAATTGTAGCATAAACAGAGGATAATGCAACACCATCAAACTGTTTGGTAAATGCAAGCACAGCCCTCTCACCCTCTTCACGCACCCTCTGGACAATGGGGATTACAGTATTAACCATAATTGATGTAAAGTCTGCACCAAAGCGCTGAAAAAGTTTATATAGATCATCCTTTGTTAACTCTGATAGCCTCTCAATCTGTAACATATATACCTCTTTTAATCTTTGTTTAGTGTTATTTTACATTCATTATTATAGATAATGTCTTGACTATATAATTAATTATTATTATACTACACAAACATTGCCGTAAAAATATTTATGGAGGGTCTATGATAAAACATTGTGTAATTGCTCTTGTAATATTAAGTTTACTCTATCCTGTTGCATGTAAAAAATCAACTATTACTCCAAAACTTTTTGTGACCATTCAAAATGAAATGCTTGAAAGTGATATGCAACCTGCAACAAAAGAATCAATCGTTGCAAAATACAATCTTTCCCTGAAAGAATATGAAGAATATGAAAAAAAAGTTGAAAGCGATCCCCAATTAAAAGCTGATGTTGGGAAAGAGCGTCTCAATATTATGAAACAATAGCTATAAAAGTCTCAACAATTTTTTCACGTTTTGATCAGCAATCCATTGTGCATTTTCGCCAAGCAATTGTATGCTATTGTTGTATCGTGAATAATCAAGGAGGGGAAAATCGCTACCAAAAAGTATTTTCTCTTTTCCACATATTGTAATGGCTATCGAATAAATAGTATCACTATAAAGAAAGGGTGATGCAGCGCTATCATAGTAGACATGCTGCAAAGATTTTTTTACCTCAGGCATCAATTCATAAAATAGTAGCCCTCCACCCCAATGTGAACAGATGACCGTTGTGTTTGTATACTGTGACAGGAGTGCATATAAGCGCTGCATATCGGTAGTATACTTACCGGTATAGATATGTCCAACAGGTTCATTGACATGCAGGCATACAGGTAATTCCATATCCCCTGCTATTGCAAGGATGTTACTTACTATGGTTTCCTCTTCTTCAGTAAATCCATTAACATAAAAAGCAACCTCGCCAATACCATATAATCCCATCTGTTTAATATTTTTTATTTGCTGATACATATCAGTATCCAGAGCTATCGCCCCAAATGCATATACTTTACCCTTATGTCGTTCCTGTACCATAGCCATATATTCATTGTGGCGCTGTGCATAGTCATTTCTTTGCCATGTAAATCCCAGCGCAACTGATGCATCAACACCATTGTTTTGCATGCTATCAATCAATAGGGCATCATTGGCAATTTTTGCTTTCCCATAGTAGAGCAACGCAAACTGTTTATCATCACAGTAGCGATCTTTATGCACAATCATATCATCAGTAAAGATATGAGCATGACTATCTATAATCATTGTGCTATCCTATAATGTATTGACATAAAACAGGTCATCTGTTTAAAATTAACTGCATTTCCATGCTATGAACAATGACTATGTACAACATAGAATATTTTTTGGAACAAGCAAAAGAAAATTTCCATACACTGCGTGTTATCGGTGAAGATGGCAATACTAAGTATATACACAGTAAATATTATCCTACCAGAGAAGCATCATATTTAAAGGATATTGTCAATCCTGAAAAATATGATGTTTTAATAATTTTAGGTATTGGGCTGGGGTACCATTTAGCATATTTAACTGAGATAATCCATAGCTTTACCCACATTATATGCATTGATATAAACAACTACCTTACAAATGCCTGTATACCTGAACATATACATTTGCTGCTACAAAATCCTGCAATTGAAACCATCATCATTGATCCATTGATGCCTGAGCAGCTATACAAACTGCTTTCAATCAATTGCAGCAAAGGGATACAGGTTATTGACCACCAGGCGTCGTTTGCTGCATTCCCATCTGCTTTTGCATCCATTAAAAATATAGTCCAGCAAATCATACAAAAATCCCTATCCAATCAACTGACAACAAACTATTTTGCAGCTCGCTATTGTAAAAACGCTATCATGAATATACCCCCATTGCCCACATGTTACCCGGTGATACAGTGTAACAACATGTATCACAATATTCCCTGTATCATTGTTGCTCCAGGACCATCCTTAGAGGAAAGCCTGCCTTTATTATATAAAAATCAAAACAAGGTATATATCATTAGCGTGGATTCAGCCGTTAAAGTGTTATCATCCTATAGTATTGAACCAGATTATATTATTACGATAGACCCCCAACCAATCGTTTATGCTCACCTTTTTGGGGTACACCACCACGCTATCATTGTTGCAATGCTGACGGCTCATCCTGCCGTTTTTTCATCGCCGGTTATTGTATCACTGAACAGTCATCCATTGTGTCAGCTTATTGAACAGGTTTTCCCTGCAACCATTGGTTCAATCGATAGTAGAACTGGCACTGTCCTTGGTGACGCTGTATCCTTTGCGCAATTTTCTGGATTTTCTCCTATTGGCATAGCGGGTGCTGATTTTTCATTCCCTCATTTCATAACCTATGTACGCTCCACAGAATATCACTATCGCTATGCAGCAGCTCATACCCGGTTATCCCCAATTGAAACAAGCAATATGCAGTATATCTTCCAGGCATCAAAAGGTACGCTTGTTGAGCAGCGATATTCAAGGAAGGTATTTATCCAGTATCGCAACACAATCGATGCACTTATCTACAATACCATTACCTACCAGATCAATGTTTCAGGGCTTCAATTGAAAAATGCTGTACCACTATCTACAGAAGATTTCTTTACCTTGCCAGCAATCATGCACTATCATAAAAAACTATCGCCGCAGGCTTTGAAACAGCCCATGGATATTCATTGGGAGCGGCTATATTCATATTTATACAATGATAGCATTTTTAATGAGCTGATGAAAGCTTCTAAGGTAGGCGATAGTTATGCTTCGCAATTAAAACTATTATTGAAACTTTTACTACAAAAGAGGTAATACTATGCGGATTGGGGTTACTGGTATCTACGCTTCAGGGAAAGGCACTGTTTGCTCCATGTTTGAACAGTTAGGAGCGACAGTTATTGATACTGATATCATTGCACGAGAAATTGTTACCCCGCCAAGCCCTGTTCTGGATTCTTTAGTTGCTACATTTGGCAGGGACATTCTCAACCCTGATGGAACGCTCAATCGACGCTATGTAGCCAATATGGTATTTAACGATGCGAACAAGGTCAATGCACTCAATGCTATTACTCATCCAGCAATACTCTGTGAAGTACTGCAAAGAACATCCAATCATTCAACCATCTACATGGTCAATACCCCGCTCCTTTTTGAAACTGAATTTTATACCTATATGGATAAAACTATAGTGGTTATAGCCAATCAACAACAGGTTGTAAAGCGGGGACAGATGCGTGATGGTATTACTGAAAGAGAGATCAACGAGCGATTGCAGCATCAAATTTCACTTAATGAAAAAATGAAATTAGCCGATTATATCATAGATAATTCCAAATCATTAGAAAATACTAAAAAGCAGGTTGAAGAATTATGGAAAATTTTGATTTCAATGAAAAACCAGTAGCAAAGGAAAAAAATGTTTTCCTTCTGCATCTGGATATCCCGCGAATAATCTTGATTTGTGCTGTTATCATTGGTATTGTTGTTACTACTTTTCTATTAGGTATGAACTTTAGCGAAAACAAAGTCGTTTCTAACACTGCACTGGTATCTCCTGATATACCCAATGATACACTTGCACAGCTTGATAAAGGAATCGATTTAGGAACTTCACCACAAAATCCCGATTTTTCAACACTTGATAATGCTCCTGACAGCCTCACCGATACTCTGCCCAGGGTTGAAGAACCAAAAACATACACAGAAAACGTCACTAATAAAGAAGCTAACCCAGGCTTTTCGTTAGCCAACAATGATATTCTTTCAACTCAGATAATTGAACAAAAAGAAATGAAGAAAACCACACCTGTTAAAACCACATCCAAAAAAAATACCGCTACAACAAAAAAGACCGTAAAGAAAAAGCAAATCGTTGAAGTGGCTCAAACTGAAGAAATTCCTAGTAAAAACAAAGCACACCGTTCATGGTCTATTCAGGTAGCATCATATAACACAATATTCAAAGCTCAAAAAGAAGCAAAATATTTACACTCAATGAACTATGATGCCTTTGTTGATAAAGCAGATATTTCGGGTAAAACATACTATCGCGTAAAAATTGGACCGATTCTAAAAGAAGATAAAGCAATAGGTATGTTACAGGAAATTCAATCAATCGATAAGTACAAAGAAAGCTATATTGTAAAAGAATAATTTTGTTATCCTGCTACTCCCTGCAGCAGGATAACTATTATTGTTACTAATTTCTTTGTATTATTCTTTAACTTCATATAAAACAGCAAAATCCGTTACTTCATCATCACCATCTAACTGCACCAATATAACACCAGCAGCAGCTCTTCCCTGGTATGATATATCCTTAGCTTTTAACCGTATCGTCATACCTTTCTTCGAAGCTATTATTACTTCATCCTCAGGATACACTGACCTTACTCCAACAGCATATCCATTCTTATCATGTATCTTCATATATGCCATACCTTTGCCACCTCTTCCTTTGGTCGCAAAAAGGGCATACTGTGTTTTTTTACCATACCCCCGTGAGGTGACAACACACAGGTCAGAGTTTTGTTTTACAACATCCATTGCAATAATCTGGTCATCAGTTCCAACACGCATACCAATGATACCAGCGGAATTTCTTCCCATGGCACGCATCTTGGCAATATTTGTACGTAACAGAAGACCTTTTCTTGTAGCAATAACAACATCATCTGAGCCTTTTACAACTTTAACGTCAACCAGCTCGTCATCCTTATGAAGATTAATAGCTATAATGCCACCCTTTTTTACATTACTAAATTCTTCCAATGCTGTCTTTTTCATAATACCATTTCTGGTTACCATGCATAAAAAGTTCTGGCTAAAATCATCCACTGAACACATTGCTGTAATTATCTCTCCTGAAGCTAAATTAATAATACCTTTCAATGATTTACCACGGTTATTTTTAGAAGCAATAGGTATTTCATAAACCTTCATCCCAAATATCTTACCCTTATTGGAAAATAACAATAGCATATCATGGGTTGAGGCGATAGTCATCATAGAGATAAAATCTTCTTTTCTAGAGGACATGCCTATGACACCTTTCCCCCCACGCCCCTGTTTTTTAAACGTATCCGCTGATAGCCTTCGAATAAAACCATCATTCGTGATGGTTATGACCATGTCTTCTTCAGCGATCAGGTCCTCAGCATCAAAACTTACCGATGTATCTTCAAAGATTATCTCCGTACGCCTGCTGTCATTATATTTAGCTTTAATAGTCAGCAATTCCTCTTTTACGATTGCATATATCTTCTTTTCACTTTTTAAAATAGCAGATAGTTCTTCTATTAAAATATGTAATTCTTTTAATTCATCTACGACCTTTTTTACCTCCAGGCTGGTTAGCCTCTGTAACCGCATTTCTAAAATAGCTTTAGACTGTATCTCCGATAATTTAAACCGTTTTATAAGATGGTCATTCGCTTCTTCAACCGTTTTTGATCTTCTAATAATCGCAATCACTTCATCAATATTGTCTAAAGCTATTTTTAAACCTTCTAATATATGTGCCCGCTCCCTTGCCTTTGCCAGATCATACTGGGTGCGTCGTGTTACAACAATCTTTCGGTGATTGATATAATGGAATATCAATCCTTTTAAATCCAGCAGTTTTGGCTGATTATTAACAAGAGCCAGGAGGTTAATCCCAAAGGATGTCTGTAACTGTGTATGTTTATAGAGTTGATTGATGATAATGTTTGTTACTGCATCCTTGCGACATCCTATGACAATGCGTAATCCTTTCCGATCCGACTCATCCCGCAGTTCATTGATACCTTCAATTACCTTATTATTTACCAATTCAGCTATTTTTGCAATAAGAGCTGCTTTGTTCACCTGATAGGGTAATTCTGTTACAACAATCAGTGACTTATTTTTTTGTTCTTCAATATGCAGTTTGGCTCTAATTATTACACTTCCCTTTCCTTTAGCATACGCTTTCACCATTTCTTCTGAACCAACAATGGTAGCTCCGGTAGGGAAATCAGGTCCCTTAACAAATTTCATAAGTTGCTTAACTGTTGCATCAGGCGTATCAATCATAAACACAATTGCATCTATTATTTCGCCTAAATTGTGTGGAGGAATATTGGTTGCCATACCAACGGCAATACCTGAAGAACCATTAACCAGCAAATTGGGAAAAGCAGAAGGAAGTACTACAGGCTCTTTGCGGGTTTCATCAAAATTTGATACAAAATCAACAGTATCTTTATCAATATCTTTCAGCAACTCCTGAGCAATCGGTGAAAGACGAGCCTCTGTATAACGATATGCTGCCGGAGGATCTCCATCTACAGAACCAAAATTACCCTGACCATCAATGAGTGGTAATCTCATCGAAAAATCCTGTGCCATTCTAACAAGCGTATCATACACTGCGGCATCACCATGGGGATGATAATTACCAATAACTTCCCCTACTATCTTTGCTGATTTTACATATGGTCTGTCACTGCGCCATGCACGCTCATTCATTGCATGTAAGATACGCCGGTGTACAGGTTTCAGGCCATCACGAACATCCGGCAGTGCTCGTCCAACAATGACGCTCATGGCATAATCAAGATATGAGCGTTTCATTGATTCTTCAATCTCTATATTTACCACTTTTTTGTCTTTTTTTACATCTTCCTTCATGTTAACTATTTACCTATTATTTGAAAAGATTTCTGCATAATGCTCGATAGTTATGGTTATAAATCTAAATTCTCTACCATGTGTGCATTTTCTTCTATGAATTTTCGTCTTGGTTCAACTGCATCACCCATTAAAACAGAAAAAACCTCATCTGCTTCTACCTCATCCTCCAGAGTAACCTGCAGCAATGTCCTTTTCTCAGGGTCCATGGTTGTTTCCCATAATTGTTCGGGATTCATTTCACCTAGCCCTTTGTATCGTTGTATTGCAACTTTTGATTTATCTAATTTTTTTACTAAGGAATCTCTTTCTTCATCACTGTAAGCATAGTATTGTTCTTTGCCA
This sequence comes from Spirochaetota bacterium, assembly GCA_029548025.1. Next base: position 1,617 of record JAKPOE010000205.1, on the reverse strand, counting down.
GCCTTAATATTATACAATGGAGGCTGAGCAATATATAAGTATCCATTAGCAATAATCTCAGGCATATATCTAAAAAAGAAAGTGAGCAATAACGTACGTATATGTGATCCATCAACATCAGCATCTGTCATGATAATAATCTTATGATACCGACATTTTGCAATATCAAATTCACTTTCACCAATACCCGCACCTAAGGCAGTGATAATAGTCTTTATTTCTTCATTTGAAAGAATTTTATCTAACCGCGATTTCTCAACGTTCAGAATCTTTCCCTTTAAGGGCAAAATAGCCTGGAATCTTCTATCTCTCCCCTGTTTAGCTGAACCACCTGCAGAATCACCCTCAACCAGATAAAGCTCACACAATGACGGATCACGTTCACTGCAATCCGAAAGCTTGCCCGGGAGAGTGTCATTTTCTAAAGCATTTTTTCTTCTTGTAAGATCTCTTGCTTTTTTGGCAGCAATTCGGGAGCGTGCTGTATCAATACATTTCTCAAGAATTTTACGTACTGCCTGTGGGTTCTCTTCAAAATATTGTGTAAGATGCTCATTGGTAATTGATTCAACTATGCCTTTTACCTCACTATTACCCAGCTTCATCTTGGTCTGCCCTTCAAACTGCGGATTAGGAATCTTAACGCTGATAATTGCCACCAGACCCTCACGAACATCATCTCCTGAAAGCTGGGGAATCTTTTTGTCATATCCTTCACGCCTTAAAAATTCGTTTAATACACGTGTTAATGCTGATTTAAAGCCTATAAGATGGGTCCCACCTTCTTTTGTGTGGATGTTATTTGCATAGCAATACACCGTTTCTGTATAAGTATCTATATAATCAAGGGCTATCTCTACATCTACATTATTCCTGGTATCATGTAAATATATGACTTTTTTGGTTATTGATGTTTTATTTTCCGTTAAACTCTGAACAAACGAAACAATACCACCTTTATAATAAAAGAGATGTTCCCTGCCTTTACCCCGTGAATCCTTTAACGTTATTTTAATGCCACTATTCAGGAAAGCCAGTTCTCTCATCCTTTTGGCAAGTGTTTCAAAGTGGAATTCTGTCTCTTCAAAAATCTGTTTATCAGGCCTGAAAAGTACTCTTGTACCTGTTTTTTTTGTTTCCCCTAAATCTTTAACCTTATCAGTAGGAACTCCCCGTTTATAGCTCTGAAAATATTTTCTGCCTTCTTTATATACTTCTACTTCCATATATTCTGAGAGCGCATTAACAACCGATATACCAACACCATGGAGACCCCCTGATACCTTATACGACTGATTATCAAATTTACCTCCGGAGTGTAACTTTGTAAGAACTATCTCCAATGCAGACGTTTTATAAACAGGATGTATATCCACCGGTATACCACGCCCATTATCTATAACCTCGACAGAATTATCATTGTTTATTGTTATACTGATAGCATCACAAAAACCAGCTAAAGCCTCATCTATAGAATTATCAACAACCTCGTAAACAAGATGGTGAAGCCCATTAATATCAGTGGAACCAATATACATTGCAGGGCGTTTACGTACTGCTTCAAGTCCCTCTAGAACTTGAATTTTATCTGCTCTATAACTTGTCATAATTTTTTAC
>JAKPOE010000200.1 GCA_029548025.1 Spirochaetota bacterium | reverse complement strand
AAATAATTTAAGGAAAATTATAATACCAATGCTCTATAAGGCTCTTGAACAAAATGATATGAGCAAATTCCAATTTACTTTTAATACATTGAGTAAATATTTAGGTATTGCTTCATTTTATATTATGATTATATTTTATCTCTTTGCAAAAAATATAATTATTTTAATCTTTGGTTCTAAATATATGGAAGCTATTCCTGTTTTACAAATTTTATCTTTTGCTCTTCCGCTGGTTTTTAATGTAGCTTCTGTTGTTATAATTGGTATGGATAAACAGAATATTTTATTAAAAATACTCATAATATCAACAATAATAAACATGATATCAAATATTATCCTGATTTCTTTATTTGGAGTTATTGGTTCTGCCATGAGTGTTGTCATAACTTATGGAGTTATATATTATTCAGGTCATTTATATTTATATAAGAAAGAAAATATTAAAATTAAATTGATATTATTTATCTATGGGAAATTAATTTTAATAACTCTTATGTTAATTTCCTCATACTATTTATATTTTAAATATGTTTTTAATGAATTTGTATCTGCTTTAATCATTACCATACTATACATAATGTTAATTTTATTAATGTTATTTTCAAAAGACGATGTAAGAATAATAAAGGAAATGCTGCAAATAACATAAGTGATAATAATTTTAAATATTACGAGAAGAAGATGATAAATAAAAATATTGCGGTTTTTTTGCCAAAAGATTCTGAAGCCATGTTCAATAGAACGTCTAAGAGAACCTTTGGTGGTGCAACAATACATCTTTACCATTTTGTTAAAGAATTATATCATTATACTAATATTTATACTTTGCTACCAGAATATGATACTATTGATTTTGATGATGCCGATAATTTTAATATTATAAAACTTTATAAAGAATCAGATAATGCGTTATTGAAGTTTATGAAATTTTATAAATTTATCAAAAACTATGAAATTGATAGCATCATGCAGTTAGGGTTAACAATAGAATCCTGTGTGCTTGCTTTTTTTTGCAGGATTTTAGGTATAAAATTTGTTTTCTTTTTTGGACATGATATTGAGAGTTTAGGATATTATCAAAATTCCAGAAAAAAATGCATTTTTTTTCCATTACTAATCAAAAATTCTGCATTGCTCATTGCTCAAAATGAAATTGAAAAAGAGAATATTTTAAAGCGTTATCCAGATATTACAAAAGTTAAAGTTCTTAAAAAAGGTATAGATCTTGCTAAGATCGTTAAAGTAAAAGAAAAAAAATATGATGGGGCATGGATTGCACGATGTGATGAATGGAAAAATGTTGAAAGTTATTTAAAAATTGTCAGTATGAACAAGAATTATAAATTTTTGTTAGTAGCAAATCCAGTCCCTGGTAAAGAAGAGTATTTTAATAAAATAAAAATCATAGCCAGTAGTTTTAAAAATTTGACTTTTTATTCATTTGTTAAATATGAAGATATATATAAATTGTTGGCAGAATCGAAGGTTTTTTTTGTTACATCCGATATGGAAGGGGATTGGCCTTTAACTGTGATTGAAGCAGCAGCTTCGGGCGTTCCAACCATTAGCCTTAATTATGATTATGGTGTTTTAATAGATGTATATAATGCAGGTTATTTTTGCGAAGGTAGCTTAGAAAAGATGAATGGTTTTTTTTTAAATTTGATGAATGATCCATTACTATTACAAAAGTATGCTCAAAATGCTTATAAATTTGTAGAAGATAATCATAATAATAAACGTAATGCAACAATTTTAGTTGAATGGATTTGTTCTTTATGAATAAACTAGTTAACAAGGAATATTTTTTATATTGGCCCCAATTATAACCGAGCACAAAATAGTATACAATTTAGATTGAAAAAGTGGAATAGATATGAGTACAGATGAAACCATAAAATAAATAAGTGCCCACCTGTGCAAGGAAAAAAGAAGAAATAGTATTACGGTTATTACAGGGTGAAAGTATAGAAATGCTTTCACGGGAGGTAAAAGTATCAGTAGGCGATATTGAAAGCTGGAAGAGGCTTTTTTATTAGCAGCTCGGGATGGGTTAAAACGCATGGGAAATATTCTATTGAGAAGGAGTTAGAATTAGCTTGGTTATTTGGCGTTATTGATCATTTTAATTCTGAAGTAATAAGGTTTATTATGGTGAAGCATGGGGATAGATTTGAATCAGGCAGGGCAATACAACAAAGCATACTGAGGCTATACGGGACCTCTGGAATGAACTGTTCCATGGGTCTTGAGGTGCGATGTGATTTAGGGGGGCAATACACATCGGCGTATTGTAAGAACACGATGGAATATTATGGGATACAGATAAGTTATTCGTGACGAAGTCCAGAATGTAATGGGATAATAGAGCGATTTTTTAGAACATTAGAAGAGCAGGTGTTTTCGGTAAATGATTTTGAAACCATTGCAGAAGCAATAGATGCCGTACAAGAATTTATTAAGCGTTATAACGAAGAGTGGATGATAGAACGATTAGGATATAAAAGTCCGCATGAGGCATTACAGGAATATTATGATACGAGCATAAAAAGTGCTTGTTAAATCGGGGCCAGAACACTTTCATTATTGTTACATGAAATACGTTTAGTATTGTTTTTGTACAGTACTTTATTTTTATTGGTTCTATTATATCAAATAATACTATTTTATAAACGATACGCCCATAAACAATAAGTTAATATAAAATTCCATGTCTAGGGTATTAATAGTTTTATAGTATATCATTATACTGAGCATCGGAATTTAGTGTTGCATGAGCAAGTTCAGTATTAATAGTTTTATAGTATATCATTATACTGATATAGTATGTAATAAGGTGTATGACGGAGATGCTGATGTTAACCTAATTATAGGCAAACAAAATAATTAATACCTACATAGCACATAACAAAACATGCATAAAAAATCCTTGACTAATACAAAAACTGTTGCACTATTGAAAATAAGAACAGTATAGGTTTGTAATCATAAACAAAAAAAGGTGCACTGTCATGGATGTATTTGATTTGGTTGTTTTTTTTATAGCATTTATTATTTCATTAGTATTTATTCCTGTAATTATAAAAGTTAGTCAAAAAAATGGCCTTTATGATTATGTTAATGAACGCAAAATTCATAAAGGCAACATCAGCAGATTGGGCGGGCTGGCTATCTTTATTGGGTTTATGTGCTCGCTGGTATACCTTTTAGTATATGATTTTAAAGTACAATTCAATATACCACTGTTTGCTGGTGCTGTATCGCTGGCATTTTTAACAGGTTTTGTTGATGATATCAAAAAGATTTCTGCACGCTATAAGTTATTTTTACAGTTAGTATGTGGTTTGCTTGTTGCCTTAGCCGGATTGCAGATTAACGGGATTACTGTATCTCCTGAATTGAGCATACAATTCGGCGTACTATCATATGTTGTTACCATATTATGGGTTGCTGGATTTATGAATGCCATCAATATGCTTGATGGTATGGATGGGCTTGCCGGTGGCATTGTAATGATAGCTTCATTGTTTTTGGCAATTATTGGCTGGCTACAGGGAATGGTAGTGGTTACTTATTTAGCAATTGCATTGATGGGTGCCATCGGTGGATTTTTTATTTTTAACTATCCTCCTGCGAAGATTTTTATGGGTGATGGAGGGGCATACTTTTTAGGCTTTATGTATGCAATATTACCACTGATAGGTATTAAAAAGGTATCTACCATAACAGTATTTTTTGTACCGCTGGTGTTGCTATTGATACCGCTGATTGATATGGCACATGTAGTGCAAAACAGATTTGTAGGCGGGAATCATATCTTTTTAGCTGACAGAAGCCATATACATCACCGATTGCTTCATATTGGTTTTAGTAACAAAGGGATATTGTGGATATTATACAGCTACACGGCAATCCTTGGATGTTTTTCAATTGTGTTGCTGTATCTTAAACCTCACCAATCTATTATTATAACGATACTTTTATTTTTATTGACTGTCCTTGCTTTCTTCACCATATCAGTTGCTGAAGGGCGTATTGCTCAATTGGAAGGTAATACTAATAATAAAAAAAGCAATAAGGGTTTATTGAAACATATTGCAAAACATAAATTTTCAAAGGCATAGTTAAAATTGTAATAGCAATATATGAATAGTGCATCCTTAGCTTGAACTAGTGTGTAATGTAGCATACCATATAACCAAACATTTGACAAAAATAATGTATCATAGTATACTAATACAGCTTTGCTATAGGGGAAGTTATCATAATTATATTTGGTATATCCTGAAGGTATAATCATTCAGAAAATGGTTTACTATTTTTTGAAATGATGAAAATTTTATTGTTAAAAGTAACCATAATAAAATAATAGTGCATGTGTCTATGAAACAAACAAAACAACAGCTATGTTTTAGCTGGTGGCTCTGTGTTAGCAATATATTTACATCATAGGAAAAGCGATGATTTAGATTTTTTTACGTACAATAAAAATCTCTATAGCATACATGACATTTTGCAGTATATAAAATATTTTGGAAAGGTGGAAATTACAAATCAAAGCAGTGAGCAGATTGATCTTTTGATTGATGGAACAAAAGTAACATTTTTTGATGCTGGCTGGGAATTTTTAAAACCAAGAAAAATTAAACAACTGAATATTGCAACTATTGAATCCATTGCTGCCATGAAGATACATGTATTATTTTTACGAGCTAAATATAGAGATTATTATGATGTATATTTTTTAATGAAAGAATTGGGAATAAAAAAACTTTATGATATATCTTCAAAAATAATACCTGGATTAACAATGAAACTATTTTCTATGGCATTGTTATATGTAGATGATATTATTGACGATAAGATTAATCATCTTGAACCTGTTATATCAATTACAAAATATCAAATACGGGACTATATACAGCAACAGATAAAGGAATTGGATGTTACGTAGTGTTGTAAACTTTTGGATGATGTACTTTGATTTAAAGTGTTCAAGGTTATTATGTTTGATGTATAATGTTCCATCCGAAGTGTAAAACTGGAAAATTATACAACATAGCAGGTGAATAAGAAAACTATGGAATGGGTAAAAACCAAAGGTGCATTCCTTTTCATTTCCATTATCATGATGCTTTTGGCTTTGACTCCATTGTATGGCAGAAGCTGGGATGATCTGGATGAAGAGCATGAGGTGTATGGAAGTGAAAAAGAGGAAAAGTATCCTATAAAATCGCTTTTTATAGAACAGGAAAAATGGCAGAACCATTATTCAATGATGGTTCTATGGCTATATAAGTATACTGATTATCCAAACTATACTTCATACAGAGTACTTCCATTATATTATCACATTACCAGTAAAATTGATAATCGAAAAAAAACCATTATCTTCCCCCTGTTAACCTATGTAAAACAGGATGGTGCAGAGAAAACAAAGTTTTTATTATTTCCTGCATATTATTCATACACCAATCAGGTTAAATATGACCGTGAGATTTTGCTGTTATTGTGGTGGGGTAAACAAAATCGTGCACAGGAATACCAGCAGTTTACCTCTCAGTACAATGTCATAGTTCCATTGCTGTCATATTACCGTGTATACCGTTCGGATGAACTGTCACAAACATGGTATGGCAACCCACTTTTTTGGTATAGTAGCCATAGTACTCCTCATGATAGTGAGTATACATGGTGGGCACCAATAATACCGCTCACTTACCACCATGTGCGCAACAACTATGGACACCGTAATATTGTATGGTTGCTGGATTATAGCTGGGATGAACACGGGTTGCAGCGTTTATGGTGTTTGCCGGTATTTATGTGGGGTAAAGACTTATCAAAGGCTACTATCGAACACTATACGGTAACACCACTTTTTGGCAGGCGCACTGTTTATGACACAAGCACACAACACTATACCTACAACAACATCTGGTTTCCGGTTATCCCTGTATATTATCATAGTGCAGGTGATGATAGCTCACATACCAATATACTATGGTTGATTGATTGGAGAAGAAACCATAATGCATTACACACCCTGTGGATTGTGCCATTGCTGTTTCACGAATTTACTGATAATGGATACCGCTACTATGTGCCATTATACTGCAGTCCACGCAGGACAGCTTATGAGGGTGTTTCCTTTGGCTTATTTCATTTTCACCGCTGGCAGCCGGATATGGATAGGCTATGGATATGGTTGTATTACCATAGCAAGCACTATGCCATAAATAATGCGCCTCAAAAAAACGGTGTTGAGCAATACTATATTCATTTTTTGCCCATCTATTTTTCATGGCGTAATGATACAAGCAAAGGGAATATACTACTGCCTTTTGTTTACAACTATAGTGATACCAACACTACTGTTCATATTAACCTTACAGGGTATGCGCGTAAAACCTATACTGGTATTTTTAAGCCAGATGTTGGGGTTAATCTTTCCCAATCTGAAGGGAGAAAATATCTTGATACTGATGTATCGTGGTTATATGCAATGTGGAGCTTTTCATCTCGTATTCCATATTCACGGGATAAAGCAAATACAGGTTTGGGCGATAGTTATTTGCAAAATGCTGATGCTGTTGATAATAATAAACCAGCAGACTATGATGCTGACAGTGCCTTGATGAAGAGAACTATCGCCAATAATCATTTGAATGGTAGTGATACAACGCATCCACAGATTAATAAAAAGAAGACCGTTAACAGGGAAGATTCACAGTTCTTCTGGGGTTGGAAGATATTTTTTGGTTTAATGGCATTTGAAAAAGCTGATAGCATGCGACATTTTAGATTGCTTCCACTTTCATGGCTTACCTGGGATGAAGCTTCAAAAGACAAGCTGTTTGTTTTGCTACCATTGTATGTTTCATATTATTCGGATGCTGAAGAATATTTTGTTTTATTTCCTTTTTACGGATATCAAAGGGATAACAATGCTTTTGCCAGCATGTATCTTATCAATTGCTATTGGCATGAATATGATACTGCGGGCTATGATGAAAAAACAATACTATGGCCTTTCATCAATTGGTATCATTCAGACACTAAGCGCGGGTTCAGGATTTTTCCTTTTTACTGGTTTAGTGTGTATACAGAAGATGGTTATAAGGTTACAAGGTCATTCTCACTTATTCATTACAACAAAGAATATAGTAACAATGGCTTGATTGCTAAAAGTCTTTATATAAATCCGTTATACTACAAAAGCGTCAACACAATGGATAAACATGATGATACATTTGCCATCCCGCTGTGTTTGATGTGGCAACATCGTGATGATGATGGTCAGTCACTTTTTGTTGCAGGGTATTACCGCTACCGATCAAAGAGCTATACAAGGGATACTATGCTTTTTTTATATGATTATAAAAACTATTATTCTTCAGGGGAAGCCATTAAGACGCAACATTCATTGTTATTGACAACTATGACAGTAACCACAGAACCCGAAGTACTACGCTTACGACTGCTCTGGGGTGCATTGTTTGAATATGACCGGGACAAAAACAAACCCATGTATGATGTTGATGCTCTGTTGTGGCTTGTTGGTGTAGAGGAGGATAACTATTCATTCAGTCATAAGATACTTCCTCTGTATTATTACTATAGTGAACATCAATTCAATCTATTGATTATACCTGTTTTGCTCAGTGGATGTTACCGACATTATTATAAGATTGTTGATCTGGGGCTTTTAGGCTTGTTGTATTATCGCAATGAAGACTTGTTAATGAATGATGGCAGGCGGATGGTTCTTCTGGGAACAATTTTTGATGAAACAAAAAAGCCTGAACGGAAATACCATTCAGTTGGCAGTTTGTGGGGTATATTATGGGCATATGAAAAGGAAGAAGAAACGGGTTTTACCAAGTTTTCCATTCTGAAGGGTTTGTATAAATATACAGAAAAAGATGGCTCTGGCAAGCATACATTCCTGTGGTTTTTGTGATAGTTGTCATTGAAAATAAAAATCTTTTGATATTCTTACCGCCGCTTTTATCCGAAAATAGAAATAATACGATGTTGTGCATAAGGATATACTTCCATGAACATCCCGTTCCATGTCCCCTATATTGATGATGATGATATTGATGCTGCCGTAGGTGCCATTAAAAGCGGATGGACTACCATGGGTCCCAAAACCATTGCATTTGAAGACGCCTTTGCTCGCTACGTCAATGTGCCCAATGCCGTTGCGGTAAGCTCGTGCACGGCGGCGCTTCACTTAGCTTTAAAGGTATGTGGTGTGGGCAAGGACGATGAGGTCATAGTTCCTGCAAATACCTTTGTTGCTACAGCTGAGGTGGTGGAATACTGCGGAGCCACTGTTGTTATGGCAGATATTGACAGAGAAACACATTGTATAAGTGTAAAGTCAGTTAAGCAATTACTATCGCCTAAGACCAAAGCAATTATACCGGTACACTATGCAGGACACCCCTGCGATATGGATGCAATCATGGATAGTGCAAAAGCGCACAATTGCTATGTCATTGAGGATGCTGCCCATTCATTGCCATCGTATTATAAAGGGAAGCTGGCAGGCACGGTGGGGCATTGCGGTTGCTATAGCTTTTATGCAACCAAAACGCTGTCAACCGGTGAGGGTGGTATGCTTGTGACCGCTAACAACAGGTGGGCTGACCAGGCGCGCTCGCTGCGCCTGCATGGGATGAATCGCGATGCATGGAAGCGGTATGATAATCATGGAAGCTGGTACTACGATGTGGAACAGCAGGGATATAAATATAACATGACCGATATTGCCGCTGCAATGGGGCTGACGCAACTGGCCAAGTTACAAAGGTTAACCGCCATGCGCACTGCCATAGCCATGAAGTATTCGGAGGCGTTTGGTCAGTATGATACGCTGATTCCGTATAGCGTACAGGAAACATGCAGCTCGTCATGGCATCTGTATCCGCTTAAGCTTAATGTCCAGGCGCTTGCCGTTTCACGCAATCAATTTATTGACAAACTTGCAGAGCGCGGTATAAACACAAGCGTGCATTTTATTCCATTGTACCGCTTTACGTATTTTAAAAAAAGGCTGGGCGATAGTTACCGTACATTTCCTTCTGCGGAGTGGGTGTTTGAGCGTGAAATAAGCCTCCCCATCTATCCCTCTATGAAGGATGAAGAGATTGCCTATGTTATAGACAATGTTATTGATATTGCACAACACTATAAACGATAATCCATGAAAAAGGTATTCTACAGTATACGGCTTTCGCAGATGCCGTTGGTTATGATGGACATAGCATGCGTTATTGCAGGGTATGTGATGGCGTCCATGCTGCTGCACGGGATGGGATATGCTGTGATGAAGGTTGCAGCAGTTCATGCGGTATGTACGATAGCGGGATTATATGTGGCACAGTGCTATCGCATAGTATGGCGGTATGCTACCATACGGGATTTTTACCGTGTCGGCGAAGGCTTTGTGCTGGGCGGTGTACTGCTGCTTATCGCTGCCTATGGCATAACTATTCCGGATGCTGCCACCCTGTTTATTGCATGTGGCACAGGCTTTGTTTTGTTAATTGCATACAGGATAGTTTTAAGGGAGCTAACCTCATCTTCAGTAACTATCGCCCCGGGTAAAAAATCTGTTATCCTCATTGCCGGCGCCGGTGAAGCTGGACAAACCATAGCAACCGAGTTTAAGCGCAATGGCAGGTATGACAGCATTATAGGATTTGTTGATGATGATAAAAAAAAGGTTGGCACGCTTTTAAGCGGCAAACCTGTGCTTGGCACAACCGGTGATATTCCGGCGCTGGTGCAGCAGTACACAGTAAAAGAGTGCATCATTGCCATGCCGTCGGCACCAAAGAAGGCTGTGGATAGGATTATTAGCATTATCCAGAGCTGTGATCATCCTGTTACCATATCCATACTTCCGGCTGTCAGCCGTCTGTTTGAAAAGGCTCTGACCCCCGAGCTTAAGGGTATTGGCGTTGAAGAGCTGATAGGGCGCCAGGAAATACAGGTTGACAGCAATGCTATTGAGCAATTCTTTGCCGGTAAGGTGGTGCTTGTTACCGGTGCAGGCGGAAGTATAGGCTCTGAGGCGTGCAGGCAGCTTTTACATTTTAGAGCAAAAACTATTGTAGCGGTGGGCAGGGGTGAGCATTCAATATATAATTTAACATTGATGCTGAATGATTATGCAAAATATTTTGATAAGCCTGACATCCGATACTATATAGCCGACATCAATGATGCAACGCGAATGCGGTATATTCTTGATAACGAAAAGCCTGATGTGGTATTCCATGCTGCTGCGCATAAATATGTTGATATCATGGAGCACAATCCTCAGGAAGCTGTGCGCAACAATTGTCTTGGAACAGTAACGGTGCTGGAAGCTGCAAAGCATGCTGGCGTTAAACAGTTTGTATGTATCTCCACTGATAAGGCGGTGCATCCGGTAAGCGTCATGGGCGCAACCAAGCGTATCGCCGAGATGGTTACGCTGGCGTATAACAATGGTATGCGCACGTGCTGTGTGCGCTTTGGCAATGTCATCGGCAGCCGCGGCTCGGTTATACCGTTGTTTTATAAGCAGATTGCAAAAGGAGGCCCAGTAACCATTACCCATCCTGATATGACGCGCTATTTTATGAGTATACCGGAGGCGGTGATGCTTGTTATCAATGCAACGGTGCTTTCACAGGGCGGGGAAATTTTTGTTCTTGATATGGGAAAACAATATCGTGTGGAAGAGGTGGCGCGCAATTTGATTGCACTTTTAGGATACCAGCCTGATGTTGATATCCTTATTGTATATACGGGAGTACGCCCCGGTGAAAAGTTGCAGGAAGAATTATGGAATGAGGGCGAAGAGCTTGTGCCAACAGCGCATACTAAAATTTATACAATAGAGCACAACGGTTTTGATAAGGCGCTGGTCAACGAGGTGGCATCATTAAAAGCTGACCATGTCCAAAGCTTAAGCCCTGTGGAATGCAAACGCCTTATACAGCATTTTGTGAAGGACTATAATCCATATGAGTGGTGACTACCACACGTAGTATTATCAAGAATGTTCGCCATTACCGTTGTGATAGTATGTCAATATGCTTTCAATATATTTCATCATGCGTTCCAATATCAATAGGTATGATGGTGCTTTCATCAATATTTAATACAATCAGCATCCTGTACTGTGTATCCAATGATATGGAATAGTATTCATGTAATTTTCCCTGTAATTTATGCAGTCGTAATGATGGATGATA
>JAKPOE010000177.1 GCA_029548025.1 Spirochaetota bacterium | reverse complement strand
GTTGCCTGTTGAGAAAATGTTACCGTTGAAAAGATCATGATAATGGGTAATAGCAATATGAGATATTTAATCTTCATATAACCTCCTTTTTGGTTAATAATCTTATTGTGTTTTTACGAATGTCGTAAAGATAAATAAATCTATCCATTTGCACAATAGTTTGTCAAATGAATTTTTAGTTATTTAAATAATTATTTGCAGTGTTCAGTATTATACGAATTATCTGTGAATAGTTATTATTGCCAGGTATTGAAGGGGAATATTCTATTTTGCATTGTTGGCGATAGTTCCTGTTAGTAATTGTCAGCATATAGTAATTCCCCTGTATATACCTATCCTTGCAATGCCATATTCCCAGCGAGTTCAATTGCTGAACGATGGTAGCATACTCATTGATGGTGATCGTTCTTTTTTTCCGTAAATATTGGGGGTTATTGGTTGCAATGTAAGCTTTTGATTGTGAACGAGCCAGTGTTATAAACCATTCTTGATGATAAAACGGTTGTGGATGGTACGACAGCGTTATTGAAAAATCAGATGTGGGTTGCAAAAATAATAATGCTATGATGTAAATACTTTTAATCATTGCCAATTCTTAATAAATGACTATATCTTCCTTTGGGTAAGAGCAATAGGGCGACATAAAAAAAAGGAGCAGTGCTGTAACAATGATTGAATGATTGATAGTGCCATTTTTCATACTGCTGATTACCTCACCCGGTTGTAATGTTACTATTTCAATATCCTCTGCTATATCAAGTGCCTGGCTGGCAACCTTGTGTACATCCAGTGCACAATAAAAATAGATATAGTTGTTCATAATAGCAGGATTAGCAGCCAGTTTTTTTAAAAGTATAAATGTTTCAGCTTTATAGCCTGTCTCTTCCAGCAATTCACGGCTTGCTGCCTGCAATGGATCTTCGCCCGGGTCAATAAGACCTGCAACAGTTTCAATGGTGTATTCATCCGTGCCAAGCCTGTGCTGTTTTACCAGTATTACATTGCCGTCTTTGTCAACAGCAACAATATTTACCCAGTCAGGATTGTTTACAATATAAAAATCGTGCTTTATTTTTTTTTGGGGATGATAGCATAAAAGCTTTTCAACAGAAAAAACTGTCTGCCTGCTTACTGTATCTCTACTTTCTACCTGCCACTTTTTCATATAATAACTATCAAACATTATAATTGTAATTTTGTTATTGCCAGCAAATAAAGGATATACATAATCAGCAAAACTATCTATTGCTGCAAATAAAATTTCAATAGAAATTATATCAGGCTTATACTGTGAGCTAAAAATGTCAAAACGTTTTTTATTATACATTGCTATTATGATGCTATGTTTAACTAACCGTGGGGTGTTTGGTGCAGGGATGTTTCATCCTTGCTATCAATGGTATTCAATCAAAACGCAACATTTCTGGATACATTACCATGATGGATTGCAAAAGCAGGCGTTGCACCTTGCACCAATAGCCGAAGCAGTCCATGAAACCTTAACCAGAGAAATAGGCTTGGAGCCTTTTTTTAGAACAGATGTGGTGCTATGCGACACTACCGATATGGCAAACGGGTTTTCCATGCCGTTTCCTTATAACAGGATACAACTTTTTATTGTCCTTCCTCATGTTGAAGATGCAGGGCTATCAAATAATGATGATTGGTTACGCCTTGTCTTTACCCATGAATATACGCATATCCTGACCGTGGATATGATAGGCGGATTGCCTGAGGCTACACGCTATACGCTTGGAAGGGCATGCTTTCCCAACCTGTTGATGCCGCTATGGGCTATTGAAGGCTATGCTGTTGAACAGGAATCAAAGGAAAAGCCATGGGGAAGATTACATGCCACCTATACCATGATGGTGCTGCGCCAGGAGGTTTATGCTAACAATGTAAAGGATATATCACTTGCGTCACATTTTCCACGGGAATGGCCTGCGGGGATGGTGCCCTATCTTTACGGTGGGTTGTTTGCCGATTATGTTTCACGTAACTATCAAACAAATGATTTTAGTGCGCTTTTTAAGGAAAATGCTGACAATGTGCTGCCCTTTTTAATGGAAAAGAATTTTAATGACGTGTATAATACGGGGGCGATAGTTCTCTGGAAGAAGTGGCAGGAGGAATTACATACTGCCGTACACAATGCTGTTGACAGCATAACAAAAAGAGGATTGAGCAGCTATGAACGTATAACCAGTACAGGCTATCACACCTCCATGCCACGCTATTATGGAAATGACATCGTTTTTGCGACAGTAACCGGCAAACAAAAACCAGCATTGATGCTGTACAGTACTGCAACAAAACAGTGTAAAAAACTTGCCAGCGTCAATGACCCGCAGAGCATAAGTGTTGCCGGAAAAAGCATTATTGTCAGTGATATTGAATATTACCAGTCATTCAATCTTTTTAGAGATGTCTTTGTATATGATACAAACTATCGGCAAAAAACAAAGGGTTTGCGTGTTCAATATATAGAGGCGCTTTCCAATGGATATTGTGCAATTGTATACAGTAAGGGAAGATATTCACTGGTACGGTTAAACGCTTCGTTTGCTATCAACGATTATTGTATTAAAGATACACCGGTACAGCTTGCATACCTTCGTGTGTCGCCTGATAGTTCGCAGGCAGTGTTTTCCATTGTCAATAAAGGTTGCAGCAATATTGCACTCTATGATTTTAAAACACGGGGGGTAGTATTGCTAACGGATGATCGGTATACTGATATTCATCCTGCTTTTCATCCTGATGGCAAACGAATTGTATTTTCTTCGGACAGGGATGGTGTGTTTAATCTATACGAGATAAACCTATCCAATAAAAAAATTTCCCGTATAACCAATGTAATAGGGGGAGCGTTTTTCCCGGATATCAGCAGTGATGGAAATACCATCGTGTTTTCATCTTACGAGGCTAATGGTTATAACATTGCCCTGATGCCATACACCACAACCTTATCCGGAGAACTATCGCCAAAACCTTTTACCGTCCCTGAAGAGCAGCTAACGGATGAACACATTGGCAACCCTTACAATCCCTTGCATTCGCTGATAGCGCCATGGTGGTATCCTGTATGGTATACCGAGGAGCTATACACAGATAAATATGACAATCATGCTGGGTTTTTAACATCGGGGAATGATACACTGTATAAACACAGCTATATGCTGGAGATTGACTATGCATTGACCCAGCAACAAATGGAGGTTAAAGCCGATTATATCTATTCAGGTTTTTACCCTGATATGTTTGTGTCGTACAAAGATGATAGCATAGGTTTTGATGATACCTTTCCATGGGATCCCCCATCAAATGTACATTACCTGCGGCGTGAATCTGAACAAAAGATAACATCAGGCTTTGCAGTGCCTTTTATAAAGTTTTATAATTATAATCAATTGCTTCTTTACTATACCTATGAAAAAACTCGCATTGATGAGTACTATTATACTGCAGGGACTCAACGATACAGGGAAGTGCTGGCAGGTGGTCATGTTGCATTGATACATGATGGAACTTATGTCGGGAGTTATTCCATAAGTCCCGAAGATGGTATGATTGTGGAATTGTACGGGGATATGTATCACACCTCGGTAGCTTCGGATATTTCGTATGCCAAAGTGCGTTCAGGACTGTACTACTTTTTACGCTGTTTTGCCAATGATGTGCTGGCGTTTATGCTGAGAGGCGGTTATGCCCATAATGCGCCCAAATATCTTTATCCCTATACCATAGGTCGATATGAAAAAGGCAAACGACACAGCGTACCAAATGATGAGGATGCCTACAGTATGCGTGGTTTTACAAAGGATGAGTATTATGGTAACAGGCTGGCAGTAGCTATAGTGGAATACCGCATACCGTTGGTACAGAAAGATATGGGTTACAAGTTGGTGCCACTGCTGTTCAGAGATTTGTGGTTGACACCGTTTGCCGAATATGGCAACATCTGGGTTGGTGAAACCGATATACATGATTTTAACTATAGCTTTGGGTCAGAGCTTCACCTGCGCATTACCGCCGGCTACCATGTTGATATTGAAGGATTTTTGGGAGTTGTGAAAGGCTATGGCGATTATGGGGAAACGCAGGTATATTTTGGTGTTGCTACTGTCTTTGAAGGAGCATTGAAGCAGCATACCATTATTCGGGATGCCATATATAATTAATGCAGTAAGGTTGTCTCCATGCAACAAAATCTTTATCAGGCACTTAATCAGGGGCTTATACTTGAACGCTATACCTGTATTCAGCGCAATATTGAAAAGAATAAGGTGCTCATTGCAAAGTGGGGCGGTTTACAAAAGGTTGTATCGTTATTATCCGGAAAACATGTTGTTGTTTGTGGCGCAGGTAAAAGTCTGGATGATGCTACAAAGGTTTTAAAAAAATATCAGCATAGAAATGATCTTATCATTATTGCAGCAGATATGGCGTATAGGCCACTTATTGTCAATGGTATTAATCCTCATTTTACTATCTCATGTGAAGCAATGCCTGTTCCATACTATGCGTTTTTACCTACATCATCATGCCATCTTTTAGCCTTTAGTGGTGTCAATGCCAATACCACTGGTATATGGAAAGGAAAGATAAGCTTTTATAACTGGATGATATATGATGAACCGTTTAATCTTTTATGGAAGATGGCAGGGGAGCATCTTGGATATGTTGCAACAGCAAGCATTGTGACAACTCAGGCTATATCATTATCGTTAGGCTGTCCCATAGCATCGCTGTCTATTGTGGGGAATGATCTGGCATTTAACCATAGCTATTATGCTGGCAATACTGTGGTTGGCGAACGCTTTTTAATGGGATATAATAGATTTATCACAGCAAATACACAAGATTATGCAATGATACAAAAAAAGAAAATGTATATTGTTAAACGCCGTGAGTCGATATATTATACTGATCATCAATTTTTAGCTGCCAGACAATGGCTGGAGGATCTTTTTTCAAAGGTAACAATACCGGTGTATGATTGCAGTGTACCAGGTTGTGGCGAAAATATAGTAAAAAAGATGACAATAGCTAAAGTTATGAATCAACTGTATCCTGAAAAAAAACCAAAGAAAAAGAGGCAATCATGATAGTAGTGCATAAGATGAATGGTGATGAAATTATTTTAAATGCCAACCATATTGAAACAATAGAATCAAAGCCAGATACAATAATAACCCTTGTTAATGAAAAAAAATATCTGGTGAAGGAATCAAAAGATGAGGTTTTATCTTTGATCTATGATTATTTTCATAAAGTACTTACCGGGAAAACGTGATAGTATTTTGATGAATTATTTTAAAATTTTAACCGAAAATTATATATACGATATACTGTATTATGTAAAGGGCTATGAGGAGGGTTGTTTCATATGGATATAGCTACCATCATTGGACTAATTGTTGGTTTTACAAATATTATCATGGGAATAATCTTTGCAAAAGGTAATCCGTTGCTATTTTTTGATATACCTTCGGTTTTTATTACGATTGGCGGTTCGTTCTGTGCTCTGTTGATCTCTAATCCTCTTAGCAGAACATTGGGATTATGGAAAGTTGCAAAGCATGCTTTCTTTCCTCCAAAATATAGTCCCAATGAACTCATCATAACCCTTGTATCATTTTCTGAAAAAGCCCGCCGAGAAGGGCTCCTGGCTCTTGAGGATGATCTGGATGAACTGGATGACCAGTTTTTACGGAAAGGGATACAGCTTGTTGTTGATGGAACCGACCCTGAGTTGGTGCGTCGTATTATGGAAACAGAGCTTGAAAATATTCAAGTGCGTCATGATGAAGGTAAAAAAATATTTGATGACTGGGCAACATATGCTCCTGCCTTTGGTATGATTGGAACACTTCTGGGACTGGTGCTTATGCTTGTTAATATTGAGGATAAGTCAGCTATTGGTCCTGGTATGTCGGCAGCTCTTATTACCACGTTTTATGGAGCTATTATGGCGTACCTTGTATTGTATCCAATTTCAGCTAAATTGGGTTACTTAAATAATCAGGAAATGTTGATGAAGCTCATTATGATAGAAGGTACACTTTCCATCCAATCAGGTGATAATCCGCGTATTGTCAAAGATAAATTGGTATCCTTCCTTGATCCTAAACTCAGAGCAGCAATTACCAGCGAGGTGGGTGACTGATGAAACGAAAGAAGCAGCAATTGCCACCTCCGCCGCCGTGGCTCACAAGCTGGGGAGATTTAAATACGCTATTGCTTACATTCTTTATAATGATGTTTGATATTTCCCCCATTGTTGGGCAGGATTTTAATCTCATCCTATCTTCTTTTAAAGGATCGCTTGGCATGATGCAGGGTGGTTTTTCTTTAGCACGTGGCAGGATGGAGGAGATTGGTTTGAATATGCTCAATCTTCCATCAAGTGAGCAGGGAAGAGCATTGGCAAAGATGTTAAAAAGAGCAGTTGAAGCATTTAAACCAGAGATACAGGCAAAAAAGGTAAGAGTCCGTGAGGATGAACGAGGATTGGTTATTACCCTTTCAAGCGATGCCTATTTTGAACCTGGCAGTGCAAAACTTAAAGATGATATTATACCGGTTTTAAAAAAGGTTGCAGAGATCATTAAGTCAATGCCAAATTATGCAAGGATTGAAGGGCATACCGATAACAGGCCTGTTCCACCGAGAGGATTGGAGGAGGGATATGCCACAAACTGGGAGCTTTCCTCAGCACGGGCAGTCAATGTTTTGCGATATCTGGTTGAGGCAGCAGGGGTCAATCCAAAACAGATGTCAGCCGTTTCATTTGGCGAATATAGACCAATTGACGATAACAATACACCAGAAGGGAGAGCTTATAACAGAAGGGTTGAAATAGTTATTCTTCGTGATAAGGGGATAGTTGAATCAAAAACACCTGAGATTGCACGGCCATTACCCGATGAGGAATGGCGTTAGGGGATTTACTATACTGCTGGTGCAGTATAGTACGGGGTTATTACCCGATGAGGAATGGCAGGAGAGTAGGTTATCCTGATGATGTACTATAGATGCTACAGGTGTTTACCAGATGAGGAATAGAGTTATGTGTTGTTATATTTTGATAAAATAGGTACAAAATATTGAAAAAATTGATACATTTTAGTGACATAATCATAAATTAATTGACTTTTTTAATTAATATAGTATTATGTCGATAAATTTAGTATAACAATTAACCAACAATGTTTGACCAGTTTTTATTGATATAATACTTCTGAATAATGAAAAATTGTTGGTGAGGTAAGTACATGGGTGATGAAGAACGCGTCAATGTTGAAGAAGTAGAAGAGCAGGAAAAACCTGAAGAAGCGAAGGCGGGCCGTGTCTTTGAGACTTCACGGATAATAAAAATACTTCTTTATGTTGCGGGAGTCATATTATCATTTTTTATTATAATTGGGATATCATATTTAGTTGCAAAATATGTTCAGGAACAACGATACCAGCGGGACCAGGATATCGTATTGGCACCTCCGCCGTCACCGTTAGCTCATTTTGATATTCCATCTTTTTCAGTGACAACCAATGATCCTGAACCGCATTTTGCAAAGTTAACAGTGTCGTTGGGATATGAAGAGAATGTTGAATTGAATGCAGAGCTGGTGCAGCGTACTCCGCAGATACAGCATATTATCAATATACTGTTACGTGATAAATCGTATGAAGAGTTGAATTCTGTTGAGGATACGGTAAACTTGTCAGAGGAGATAAAAGCGCATATCAATGTATTGCTTTTAAAAGGCAAGATTAAGGAAGTATGGTTTAGAGAATTTGTTGTAAATTAGTTTACTTTTGTGTATCTTATTAACATATGATGAAAAGAGTAGATGGGCATTACATGAATATACGAATCAAACACATTGGAGGAAACAATGGGTGACGGTTCTTTGTCGCAAGATGAAATAGATGCCCTGTTACAGGGTGCTGATGATATGCTCTCCGGTTCAGCAAGGGTACCAGCAGGTGATTTTGCTCCTGTACAGGCAGCGCTTTCTCCGGTTGAACGTGAGGCGGTTGCAGATTTTTTAAACAGCAGCATGAGCAGTGTAATGCCTGCACTGTCAGGCTATCTGGGTAAAAATATAATAATTGGCAATGCGCTGGTTGAAGTAAAAAATGCCGATCAGATTCGTGCTGATTTTCCCAAACAATACGTTCAGGTTTCAGTAAATTTTTCGGGTGGGGTAAATGGCCGAAATATAGTATTGTTATCAATGAACGATGCAGGTGTGATTTCATCACTCATGATGGGAGATGATAGCGGTATTCCTCCGGCTACATTAAGTGAAGCTCATCAAAGCACGTTGCAGGAATTTGTTAGCCAGATGATGTCCACTATTGCTACACAGTTGAGCAATAAGATTGGTAAAGGTGTTAACACCACAGCTCCCGATTTAGCGATAGTTCAGGGCGATATAGCTGTACCGGGAACTCCTGATGTTGTGAAAATAACATATAACCTGACGATTCAAAATCTTATAAACTCAAAGATGTATCATTTAATGAATATTGAACTTGCTGGCGAGATTGCCCGTGGTTCGTATGTTCCTCAGATGCAACAGCAGGAGTACCGAACTGAAGCTGCACCGCAGAAGAGTGCTCAAGTAGGGATTAGCCCCGTGCGATTCCCTCCATTAGGTGAAGGTATGCAGTCGGTACCTACAGGGAATATTAATTTGTTGTTAGATGTTCCGATGACGCTCACTGTTGAGTTAGGTCGTACTCGTCAGCTTGTTAAGGATATATTGGGGTTGGGCGAAGGTTCCATTATTGAACTGGATAAACTGGCAGGTGAACCAGTAGATTTACTTGTTAATGGTAAGCTCATTGCCCGTGGTGAGGTGGTTGTTATTGATGAAAATTTTGGTGTTCGTGTAACTGATATTGTAAGCCCGGCAGAACGATTTGCTAAGATGCAAACATAATTATCATTAAAAAGTTTTAAAGGAAAAAAAATTAATGATTGTTGCTGCAACTATAAAAAAACGTTTATGTGTATCGTCAATGAAATTTTTATATGGTGTTATTTTATTATGTCTCATTTTTATATTATGTCCCATTACCAGTAACTATCGACCCAATGAAAATTTTTTATATGCTAAGAATACTAAAACAGCAAAATTAGATAAGATTGAAAGTAAAAATACGATAACTGAAAAAAAAGAAGAACCAATTGGTGTTGAAACAAAATCAGACGATGAACAAAAAGAAAATGAGGCTTCAAAAAATGATTATCTGTATAATTACGAACGACCGCAGATAGAGGAAGAATCCTATGTATGGCTAATCTTTAAAACAATATTTGTGATAGGGATACTCATAGGAGGATTTTATTTCTTTTTTAAATTTATTACTGAAAAGGTTGGGATTGCTGCTGTTGGTCAGGAGGTTATTACTATTTTGTCAGTTGTACCGTTAGGTCAAAATAAGTTTTTGCAGGTGGTGGATATAGCAGGGAAGGTGTATGTACTGGGTGTATCTGATAATAATATAAATCTTATAACTGAGATAAAAGATAAAGATGACGTCGATAGAATACGCTTGCTCAGTTCAAAGTCAACTCCAGTAAAACCAGGTGGATTTCAGGATTATCTTTCAACACAATTAGGGAAGGTCCTTGACAGGATAAAAAATCCAAAAGAGGGGATATCGCAGCATTATTCTTATAATCAGGAGCATACAGGCAATGATAATGTTTTGCTGACATATAAACAGCGATTAAAAAAACTTAATGGGGACGATAGTGTGTAGTATTATATGAAAAGTTGTAAATACAAAAGGTTTTTTATAATAATTTTACTGATTGTTGTGGTTATGGGTATTGGCATGATAGTATCCGATGCTGCATTTGCCCAGAAAGCGGGTAATGTCCGTATGCCTATTCCTAAGATTGGATTTGATATTGAAGAGGCTAAAACACCAAAGGATGTTTCGCTAAGTTTACAGATACTGTTTCTGCTTACTATTTTGACCTTAGCTCCGTCTATCATAATGATGATGACATCCTTTACCAGAGTTGTTATTGTCCTTGATTTTGTACGACGTGCTCTTTCTTTGCAGCAAATGCCGCCTACTCAGGTCATTGTTGGACTTGCTATTTTTCTGACTATTTTTATTATGTCGCCTACCTTAACAGAGATTAATGATAAAGCTCTGCAGCCATATTTGAAAGGGCAGATATCTAATGAAGAGTTTTACAATAAAGGTATGCAGCCATTACGTGAGTTTATGTTGAAGCAAACGCGGAAGAAGGATATAGCCTTATTTATTGAACTTGCAAAATTGGAACGACCAAAAACACAGGATGATGTTCCTACGTATTGTCTTATTCCAGCTTTTATGATCAGTGAATTAAAACGCGCCTTTGAAATGGGTGTATATATATTTATTCCGTTTATTGTTATCGATATGATTGTAGCAAGCGCCTTGATGGCGATGGGTATGATTATGTTACCGCCAATTATGATTTCTCTGCCGTTTAAGATTGTGCTGTTTGTATTG
>JAKPOE010000174.1 GCA_029548025.1 Spirochaetota bacterium | reverse complement strand
ATTGAGCGTTGGGATTACTAAATTAACAAGTTCAATCCACACATTTTTCTTTTTTGCCAGTATAATGTTGTTTAAAACCGGCTGTAAATTTCCGCCGCAAATTTCCAGGTAAAATTTTTGTGAATATGCCTTAAAATCAATCTTTATAGCATCAAGCATTGGATACAATAGTACACTGGCATTTTTGTTGCAATATCCATTAGAAATAATAACACAGGCTACATGCTTCTTTTTTGCCTGCACTGCTGTTTCATAGATGTATTCATATTGAATAGTTGGCTCATTGTAGGTAAATGCAATAATGGGCGTTTTTTTGTTTAAGGCGTTGTTTACCAGTTGAACTGGCGTTATGTGTTTGCTGTCAAGCTCATGAGGATAGCTTTGTGATAGCTGCCAGTTTTGACAAAATTTGCAGCTAAAATTGCACCCGGCGGTTGCTACTGAAAGCGCTTCATTACCCGGCATAAAATGATACAGAGGTTTTTTTTCTATGGGGTCAATATGGTAAGCGGCAATGTTCCCATACACAAGGCTGTACAATGTGCCATTAATACATTGACGTGCCTTGCATGCACCTTTGTCACCGTTACGCAACATACATTGATTGGGGCACAACATGCACTGTACAGTTTTTGTATCAACCTTTTTCCAGTGCATTGCTTCGTGATAGCTAATGGCGGCAAAACAATGATATAATGGGGCGATAGTTCCTGTAAAAAAAGCTGTTTGCAGTGAAGCAATACCTGCCTGTAAAATATCTTTCCGTGTTAATCTGCTCATATCAATCCTTCATTATGGGGAAGGTGTACGTTCATGAAAGACGGTAGCGGTAAATGTATACATGATAATCGAATCATATTCAAATGGATATACTCCTGCCTTGTTACATGTTTGCTGAAAAAATTCCTCCTTTGTAAAGTTAAATTCTTGTGCAACCTGCGGCAATAGTACGCCACGCCTGTTCCCTTTCACAACTACAAGCCCATCCTTTCCCGGTGTTAATTCATCAAGCGATGATATTTTTTTAAGCGGCGATAATACCGATATCTCAATACGTATTGTGCTGTATTCTTCAGGTGACAATGGCTCAAAACGGGGGTCACTGATAGCTGCACTGGCGGCACATTCAATCACCGTTTTATACAGAGGCTTTATTGGTTCAATGTAACCAATGCACCCGCGCAGATTTCCCTGTATGGTGATTGTTACAAATGCACCGGCATTGTGCAAACATGCTTGTGGTATGGTGCCGTTGTAGTGAAAAGGCTTCTTGTTCAATACATATGATTGTATGGATTGTCGGGCTAATGATAGCAAAAAAGCTTTATCATTGTCTGAAAGCACTGATGATTGGTTGTTTGCATATGGTTTAGCCGGTGTATTGAGCATACCGTCAATAACAATTGCAGCATAGCTTACGGTATTGTCAAAATCCCCGGTGATATCGGCAGATGTTGCATAACCTGCTAATTGTTTTGTGGTTACCTTTTCATATATGGATAATCCAAATATAAGAG
>JAKPOE010000143.1 GCA_029548025.1 Spirochaetota bacterium | reverse complement strand
AGTATTATATTCAGTCATTGCTAAAGCGCTCAATTCTTTACCAAAAACAAAACGAGATGAGATTTACAGAAAGTGGATTTCACTAGCACCAAGACCTGTTTATTATGAAATTCAATTCTGGTATATCATAGCATCCATACTTTTAGGAGTGTCAATTATTATACTGGTTATAATTGGGTGGAATACTTCGCTAAGAAAACAGGTTGCGATAAAAACACAGCAACTTGAAAATGAATTACAATTGCATAAAAAAACTCAGGAACAGTTGTTGCTGGAAAAAGAACGTTTGTTTATTACCATACAATCTATTGGTGATATATTTATCATCACTGATAATGAAGGGAATGTGATACTGGCAAATAAACAGGCAGAAACAGTATTTGGAAAAGCAGTTGTATCAGGAGGGTGCTTATATTCTTCCATTACTTTCATTGAACCAAATGCTCAACACACCGTTAACCCTATAGATGCATGTATGCAATCGGGTAACGTAACTACATTTTACCATTGTATATGTAGATATGATGATAGATCATTTGATGTTTCTGTAGTTTCTTCACCTATCATCATTGAAGATACTGTCACGGGAGTTGTAACTATAATGCGTGATATAAGCACCATGCTTGCAATGCAGAATGAACTTATAAAACTGCAACAATTTGAATCGTTGGGAATACTGGGTGCTGGCATAGCTCATGATTTTAATAATATACTCATGGCAATTATGGGTAACACAGAGTTGCTTGGAGCTGTGTTAAAAAATACAGGCAATGTAAATGATAGCACCCGTATAACTGAAGGGATTAAAAAGTCGGTGAAATCGGCACAGTCTCTTACGGCACAGTTATTGACCTATGCCAGAGGTGGAAAACCAATAAAACAGTCCGGTAATATTGTTCAATTGCTTAACGACACAGTAGACTTTATGGTACACGGAACAGGCGTAACAATTAATTATAGTATAGATAGTTATGATTATGAATTTGATTTTGATGAAAGTCAACTATCGCATGTATTCAGAAATTTAACATTAAATGCGGTGCAAGCTATGGGCAACAGGGGGGTGTTGACCATCAAGGTGTTAGAGGAAGGTATGGATAATGCTAATACTATACAACTGCCTGCTGGTAATTATGTAAAAATACAGTTTATTGACACAGGAAATGGCATCCCTCCGGAACATGTAAATAAAATTTTTTATCCGTATTTTACAACAAAAGAAAAGGGTTCAGGGCTTGGTTTAACTACATCGCTTTCCATAGTTAAACAGCATGGTGGAACTATGACTGTATCATCTTCGCATGAAGGGACAACATTTAGCGTTTATTTACCAAAAGTAAAACAAGTACAGGTTAATGATACCGCAATGGCTCATGAAGTTGCATCACCCAATGCCGTGGTATTGGTAATAGATGACCGTCAGGATATAATAGAAGTAACAACAGGGATGCTGGATATATTAGGATATAGCTATGATTGGGCTTATAGCGTTAATGAAGCAATAGCTAAACTGGTTGAAGGGAAAAACAAAAAACATCTGTTTGATTGTGTACTGGTAGATGTAACGATACCAGGGGATTTGAGTGGAGTTGAAGCATTTACCAAAATGAAAACAATACAGCCACTTTTAAAAGGTATCGTCATGAGCGGTTATGCTGATAATAATGCAATAGCTGAATATGACCGGTATGGATTTTCATGGTATCTGGTAAAACCATTCACATTAAGTGATTTAAAACTTGCCCTGCTAAAAGCGCTTTTGTAACCAGGTTACAATGGCAGCAGTCACTACTATTGAAACTATTAAACTATGGTTATTTGTATCTCAGCCACTGGTAACTCTTTTATAATAGACTACCTCTTCACAATATAAAAAATGAGTATGAAATAATGATTATCATTTATATATTATATGATGATTCAATTTACAGTGACTATCGCACATGAAAAAAAAAAGATTTTGACATATTTATAAAAGTATTGTAATATAAAACATGGGGGTTTTATGGATAAAGAAAAAATTATGGATTTGTATGCACAGCATGTCTCGCCCGGCAAAGTGGAGATGTATAAAAAATATGATATTGCGCTGGTGCCCCATAAGAGGCGAGGCGTTTATTTATATGATATCTCCGGGAAACGGTTTATTAACTGCCATTGCAATGGTGGTGTTTTTAATTTAGGACACAGAAATAAAATAATAATGGATGCCGTAAAAAAAGCGATGCAGCGTTACGACATTGGCAACCATCATTTAATAAGCAAGCCAAAAGCTTTACTGGCTAACAAATTAGCTGCTACGTTACCACAGGGATTGAATCAGGTAATTTATGGTGTTTCAGGTGGCGAGGCAATTGACACTGCTATTAAATTAGCACGTGCTGTGACAGGCCGCCCTACTGTATTATCTGCAATTGGTGGTTATCATGGACACACCGGATTTGCTCTCGCAACGGGTGATGAAAAATTTAAAAAGCCATTTGAACCAATGCCTCCGGGATTTCTACAGGTTCCATTCAATGCTATTGATGCATTGGAATCAGCGATTGATGACAAAACAGCAGCCGTTATATTTGAAACAATTCCAGCAACGCTTGGTATTGTTGTTCCCAATAAGGATTATTTTAAAAAGGTACAGGCGCTGTGTGAAAAGCACGGTGCACTATTTATCATTGATGAGGTGCAAACAGGCTTTGGGCGTACAGGCGCTATGTGGGGGTTCCAGCATTTTGATGTTACGCCAGATATTGTTGTTATGGGTAAAGGAATGAGTGGTGGTATTTATCCAATAACTGCTACAGTATATAAAGAGCAGTATGCATATTTCATTAAAGAAAATCCGTTTATTCATATCTCAACGTTTGGCGGCAGTGAAATAGGTTGTTTTGCTGCAATGGCAGTTTTAGATTTGTGCGATAGTAACCTTTTAGCGCATGTGCAGACCATGGAAAACTATTTAAAAGAAAAGCTTGCAGCCTTAACTTTACACTATCCTGAAACTCCTTTTACAGTACATGGATTGGGATTGATGTTAGGACTTGCATTTCATGATGAGATGACCGCACTGTTTATGGTAAAGCTTTTATATGATAATGGTGTATATGTTGTGTATTCAGGAAATGATCCGCGGGTGATACAATTTTTACCACCTTTGATCATTACAAAAAAAGAAGCTGATATGGTAATGGCTGCCATTGATAAATCACTTGAAGCTTTATCGCAATCTAAGTGAGGTGTCGTTATGGTTGATGACTATAAGGATATTTCAGAACATTTAGTCTTTTTAAATAAAGTTTACGAACTAAAGCGAAAACGCATACGGTTTATGCAACTGGCAACAGTGGACAGGCAGTTGCATACCATGGCAGATAACTTTTATTCATTGTGGAATAAAACATCAAAAGGATTTATTCTGAAAGATGCACATATTCATGAAAGTAGCATTGATACATTAAAAGGATTGTTTGGATTGCATGATGAAATAACTATTATCTCAAAAGGTAATAAGGCTATACTTACCTTTGACAAAATACGATTTTATCAATATTTAGTGCGACATGTGGCAAATATCAATGCCTGTAGCTATTTATATAATATTTTTTATGGTGAAGAAAACATTTCTATAAACACATTGGTTAAAGAACAATTACCATATCTTGAGCGATATATCCCTACATTCAAAAAATTTGATAAAGCAAAAGATATTGCATCATTTGTTTTTTCACAATTTGATATTGAAAACTTATGGTCAATTATTGAGATATACGACAGAATCAAAGATAATTTAATAAAAGACACCGCTTTATATAAGCAATTTGTTAACGATTTTACGCGGCTTTATCGCGAGGATATTGCACTTAAAATATTGGGTTATGGTGAAATCTCCACAGTAATGCAGACCATACACGGTTGGCAAATTGATAAAACATTGCTAAAAATGCAATTATATGAACCGGATTGGGTGTGGAAGCGTATGCCTCCTATAAATTCTTTTCAGGATGTTGAGGCGCTGAAAAAAGCATATCATGAATACAGAGAAATTTTAATACAAAAAATTGGGATACAGGTTCCAGAACAGCAATTTAGATATTTCAAAAACAATGGCTGGTATACAGTATATGCAGGGCAGAAAAAAATTAATCCGCAAATGGTTGGCAATGTACTTGTCAAACGGTTAGATGAAGTCAATGCGCTGGCACTTTTCAACAAAGTATTATCTGAATTGAAAAGATGGTATTTATTTAATAAAACTGATAGTTCTATTCAGGTTGGTATTGATGGACAGATATCCAACTGGGTGTTACTATCTGCTGATGGTGCACTTAATTATGTGGGCAGCAACGATACATTGCTTTATATCGATACCAGTACGCCATTATATCGCATCAATGGTGTTGAGCAACTCAATGCAGAACTTTTTTTAAAAAATATTCCGTGGTTTTTACGATCAATTATACGTGCTTTATTTTTACAGGAAGTACTTGATCGTTACTATGATCTACGATCAGTAGTGGTTGACTGCATTGCAAATTTATATAAGGAAAAACGTGAGGATTTAATACCAGCATGTATAAAAGCAGCAAATTATTTCTTCAGTACAATGGATGAATCACTACAGCCTCTTACACTTCATGAAATTGTAAAATACTATCAAGGCGATGCTTTTATCTGGCGTCTTTTTCAGTTTGCACGTAAGGTAGACAAGTTTGTAACTGAAAGGATTTTCCAGAAGAAATATATGTATAGATTACCAAAAAAAATAGAACGGTAAAAGTTATTCAATACTTTTCCATCCCAGTGTCAGTACCCGTTGTGCATTGCTTACATGCTTGCTTCTTGGTAGTGAAGGGTAAGCTTGTGCCATCAGCGCAATAAGTATTACTAATTCCATAAGTCGTACACTATAATCTTTATTATCAACTTCAATTATCACAAAGGAGTTAAATTGTAATCGTAGCGGAATGATAAATGATGTTCCAAGATCCCATTCTAAAGTAACTGTCGATACAGCATTATGAACAACCTTATTATTGATGTATACATTCCCTCGAGAAAAAATATATTTGTTATCCTGAAGATGTAATTTCTTTACACTTCTGTAAATAAAGTCAATAAGAGCATGAGGCATATTACAGGTAAAAAGACAATTACCTTTTATTTTTTTTAGTGGTTTAACAACTTTTTGCACTTTTCCTTTAATCAGGCGGGGGACAACGATATAACGTTCGGTTTTTTCAACCTTGTTTAATGGGATAATATTTTGTTGTTTCATAAATGGTAAAAGTAATTGTATAATGTACTTGATTAAATTGGCACATGGTTCTATTATTAGTCAATCATAAAAAAATTGCTTTGTAAAATAGAGTGATAATGATAGTTATCATAACTTTATGCTTTTAGCTACATACAGTATTACTATTGCTTTGGGAGGGCTTTATGAGCATAGAAACAACAACATGCATCTCATTTGAGCACCTAAAACTATTACAGAGTTATGCACAGCGCTATGACATGTCACTGCGGACGTTTATCTCCGGGATGGTTAGCTTTGCTGCTCAGTGTGAAAAGGTTAGCGTGCAATCGTTTAAGCAGCTTTCCTATAGGGAAAAAGGTACTGCATGGAAGCGCTTTCATCTGGTTTTGTTTGATGATGAGTACGAATTTTTCATGGATGTGAAGAAGGTGTGGAAGATGTCGCTGGCAAAGGTTATTGCATACTGCATGGATAATGTACTGTTTGAATTTTTAGCAATCCTTGATGGAATGGGCGATGATGACTATACCGATAACTATCGGCACAGTGGCTACACATTTTGCTTTTATAAAGAAGAAGATATTGTTTGCTGCAAATTTTACTGGGGGCCACACCCGGACATACTACGAAAAGCCAAACAACAGCAATAAATACTATACTGAATTCTGATTCAACCTCTAACGTTAATTATTTTGATTCCGGATCAAGCCCGTAATGACGAAAGGAATAATCCTATTTTCAATAAGAATTGTTTGTTCTACTTTGAAACAGTATAATGATTTATAATATAATTGTAGATTGTTTCTAAAGCTTTATCATTTGGGCCATCAATCTCAGTGTCAATAATAACATCTTTTCTGTTTTTCTCAAACCAGTTGTATAACATTCGCATTCCATCTTTTAACGAAGGAGCGCTATGACATAATTTAACAATTGTCCGCATTTCATCACGGCTGAAGAAATTGCGGGCACCATTTATAACAAAAATAAAATGCCGCAAATCATCAGCTTCAATAACTTCTAATTTTTCTTTGCTAAATTTATAACGTTTTGCAGTTATTGTTTTAGCATCAAGTTCTTCAAATTCCTCCTGAAGTTTGGATACTTCCAAATTATGTAATAAAACTTTTGCCTGTTCATATAAAAATACAAGGCTTTCTTCATCTAACTTTTTTAATAGTGCATTTATTGCTTTAATATACTTTCTGGTATTGTCATTGTTTGTGTTATTATTATGGAGCACTTCTTTTTTTACACTTTTTTGTGCTGTTTGTTTTTTGTTTGCTGCTGGCATATAATACCCCTTTTACTTTATTAGAAATGCTTTATAACGTTGCATCGAAATGTATAGAAAAAATATACATTTAATAGATTCTACTCAATCATGCTTTATATGTAACTATAAAAAATAGCATATTGAAAATTTAAAAATTTAATTTTGTCAATAAAAATTATGATTATAATAATGGTAATAGGGTAAGTTCAATAATTGAAGTATAGAGTAATTGTAATTTCGAAACTTCAAATAACTAAAAATACAAGGAGGCTGTTAATAATTAGATTTTTTACATTCCCTTGCATGGAAAAGTATTATAAACATATATCATCGTATTATTGATATTGGAAAAACTTAATTTTAAAAATGTGTATAAAACGATAGTGTACATAAAAACAACAATTGTGTAATGACAATGCTAAAGAAAAAATTAACAAAAATGAAGTGACTATTGACAGACAAATAAAATATTTTATTTCTTGACAAATATTGAATTACTGACAATAAGTAGTGTTGATTAAAATAAGATTCATTTGAATATTATTAAAAAATAAAGATAGCAATTATTATACCTAAATAGATAGGGGTAAAATTATTTTTAACTGGAGGAAAAAATGAAAAAAGCTGCTGCAAAGAAAGAGGAAAAAACAATTGCCATAAATCCTGCAACTGGCGAAGTTTTAGGAAGTTTTCCTGTCAACACCGTTGAAGATGTTAAAAAAGCGGTTGAAGAAGCCCGTATAGCACAACCTTTATGGCAGGCCTTACCTGTTAAGCAACGGGTGCACCATATAAAAAAATGTATTGATTTTCTACAACAGAACGCAGAGAAAATTGCTAAAGTAATTTCTCAGGATAATGGTAAAACAATAGTTGATGCATTGACGGCTGAGATAGTTCCTGCTGTGCTTGCTACAAGGTTTTATTGTAAAAATGCACAAAAATTCCTGAACGATAGAAAGCTACCCATGGGTTCTATATTGTTTGTCAATAAGCGAAGTAAAATAGTGCGTGTTCCCTATGGTGTTGTAGGTATTATATCACCATGGAATTATCCATTTTCCATTCCTTATTCTGAAATTATCATGGGATTGTTAGCAGGGAATGCAGTAATAGTAAAAACAGCTTCAGAAACACAATGTGTAGGTCATATTTTAAAAGAGTGTATTGAAGCAGCTGAATTACCCCCTCATATATTTACCTATATCAATATGCCGGGTAGTATTGCTGGTGATGCATTCATTGAGGCTGGTATAGATAAATTGTTTTTTACTGGTTCGGTAAGGGTGGGCAAATACCTTATGAAGAAAGCATCTGAACGATTAACTCCTCTGGTACTTGAACTTGGTGGCAATGACCCAATGATTGTTTGTGATGATGCCGATCTGTATAGAGCTGCTGCAGGTGCTGTATGGGCAGGTATGCAAAATGCAGGGCAGTCATGCGGAGGGGTTGAAAGGATATATGTCGATAGAAAAGTATATAATAAATTCCTTACAATCTTAAAGGGCATGGTAGAATCATTGCGAGTTGGTGATGGGAGTGATATCTCATCCGATATTGGTGCGATGACAACAAAGAGGCAGATGGAGGTAGTACAACATCATATTGACGATGCTGTTAAAAAAGGTGCAACCATATATGCAAAATCAAAGGTTAATAGTAAAAAAGGCCAGTTTATGCCATGTATGGTACTTACGGATGTTAACCATGATATGCTGACAATGAAAGATGAAACCTTTGGACCCATAGTAGGCGTTATGCCGTATGATACAATTGATGAGGCAATAGCGTTGTCAAATGATTCGTATCTTGGATTAA
>JAKPOE010000399.1 GCA_029548025.1 Spirochaetota bacterium | reverse complement strand
CCTAAATCAACCCGCACGTTGAAAGTATCCGAACGGTTTTTGCCTAAGTAGTAATGCGCCAGTTTTGCTAACAGCGGCGAAGGAATATCAGTTAAAATATCCCTTGCACGAAGATCAGTATGAATTGATAATACCTCGGGCAAATTATCTCTTTCAATGAACAGATTAAGAAGTCCTGCATAGCCAATCCATGAATCAGGATCAACCTTGACAATATTCTCAAAATACTGGCGTGATTTTAAATATTGTCCCTGATACAGGTAGGCATTCCCAATACCAAACATAGCAGTGATATTGTTTGGATCAAGCGCTAATACTTTATTGTACAGCGCAATAGCTAAATCAACCTGTGATATTACATAAGTATCTTTTGGTGCAAATGTCTTAATGGCATCATTCTGAATGCGGTTATAATAATGTTCCGGAATTTTAGCAAAAAAATATCCTGTATTATTGAGTGTTTCAACATCACGATTGTTTATGCTATACGCTCGTTTTAATTTTACATAAGCATAATCAAACTCACGTTTTTTAAAATAGGCACGTGCATAAGCATTATAGCCGTACAGATAATCTTTTTTATAGTGCGCATCAACATCTTCAAAAAGTTGTTCTGCCTTTTTATAATCCTTCACCTTTTTTGTTGCTGGATCACCTGGCTCAAGAATAAGTGCCACCCCTTTACTAATAAGCCGTCTGGCCATAAATGGTTTATAAATATACTGGTAGACAGTTACTGTTAATGTGAAACCTACCACAACAGCCAGTGCTAACGTTTTCGTTTGACGCAGCAGCCGTTTCTGACGCTCCATACCCTCACGGGTATACTCGGGGCGAGCAGTAATAACCCTCCGGTGGGAGGGAACTTCTTCCTCAAGTTCAAGAGTAATGTTGAGCCGCTTTTCAATAAAACGCTGTATATTCTCTTCAGGTTTCCCTGATATAATAAGATCAATGAGTTTACGTGTATCCTGTGGCGACAGTTCATCCCTTAAAATTATCTCTTTGATCTTCTTTCTTAAAGCAGGATGGAGCAAAAGCAAAGCTTTTTTTAATCGTCGTAACTCAGCATCTGAAATTTCTACACCTTCTTCAATCGGGGCTGGCTCTTCTTCCTCAACACTCAAGCCTTCAAATTCTGGTTTAAATTCATCAATAACGCTCTCAATTTTTTCGGATTTCTTTAAAGGCTCTTCAAAAGTATCAAGCTCATCAAATGAAGGAGTTTCAAAACGAGCACGTGCAGGTTCCTCTTTTATTTCTTCTTCAAATGCTGTTGGTTCTGGCATTTCTTCTTCCATTCCCATTGTTGATATATCAACCTGCGGTAGCTCTTCAGCCTTTATTTCAGATATTTCGGATATTTCTTCAGTTTCCAGCTCTGATAGGTGTATATCTTCATCAAGATGAACATCTCCATGAATGCGGGGCTCTTCGGTCACAAATTCATCGGTACGTATATCATGCGCTTCAACTGTTTCCGGTTCAAATTGAGTAAGTTCTTCAAGTTCATCTAAAGGGCTGATTGCTTCTTTTTTTAGGGGCTTCCTTTCAGGGACTTCTTCGGCAGGGAATTCTTCTTTAAACTCCGGCGGCAATACTTCTTCGGGAGCTATCTCCACAGCCTCTGAAGGCAACTCTTCCACGGATTCTATGGTTTCCTCAACCTCTGGCAATACAGCTTCAGATGCCAGCACTACATCTTCCGGAACCTCTTCAATCATATCGGTTATATCTACAATATCCTCCGTCTCTTCAAAGCCTTCTACCGGTGCAGATGTTGTTTCCATTTCTTTTGAGCGCATACCGGGGGTAATGGTAAAATCAGCATCGGTTGAATCAGCATGCAAAATGCCAATCTTCCCTCGCATCTGGGCAATGGAAGACAACTCGCTGTCAAATGCATCAACAATCTGTTTTACTTCGGCTTCTTCTTCAGGGGTTAGATTCTTTATCTCTTCACTTACCGCCATAACGGGCTCTCATTATACAGTATATAATGTGACATAAACATATAATTCATACTCTGCACATAAAATCAAATACATTTTTCTAATTATATATTAATATTTATTTTCATCAAAATCATATAAATATTTTCTCTATACCTATCGACATATTAATAAGTAATTCATGAGCGTAAAATTTTCAATGAGCCTGAGGTCTGGTGTGATACAAAAATCATTGCGGTGGATTGCACTCATAGCATCCCTTTGTTTTTTTTCCAATCCTGGCGGCTATCCTATAAAAACAATTCCTTACTACTCGCTTTATACATTGGCAAGAGCATCTGCACCTGCCCCAATAACTGTCAGTCATAGCAAGCCAGGCATGCCTGCCATAATAAGAGGCACTCTTATTACCTATAAAAACAGAAATGCCCGCAAGGTATACATTGCAGGTGATTTTTCATACTGGAAAAGGCAACCAATGGAGCGCAGCAATAATGGTGTGTGGTTTTATATAATACCATTTGATGATGAAGAGCGCATAATTCGTTACAAGCTTATGGTTGATGGCATCTGGATCAATGACCCGGTAAACATGGATATTGATGATGACAATACAGGCTCATACTATTCCATTGTGCGTCAGGATAAACTGCCTGAAAGCAAACAAATCAGCTTCCACATAGTGAATGAAAGTACACGCCTTGTTGAGTTCAGGGTATATGCCCCCCATGCAACGATAGTTGCGCTTGCTGGCGATTTCAATAACTGGAACACGGAAGCTGACCTGCTAAAAAAAGACAAAAACAACATCTGGCGCTTACAAAAACGCTTGCCTGAAGGTGTATGCCGTTATAACTTTGTTGTCGATGGCACATGGCAGCTTGACCTGTACAACCCCCATACAGCATCAAATGCTGCAGGTATGCTGTGCTCGGTAATTAGTTTACCATAAAAGCTAATAATACACTACTGCATGGGCGATAGTTACTGTTGATGCTATAATCCCTTTATAGCAGTTGCCAGTGCTAAAACAATAAACCCAATACATACAAGCCACCATGAATAGGCTTCCAGCACCGATATATGAACAAACTTCCCAACAATACCTAATACGCCGATAATAACAGCAATCCACCATGTAGCTGATTTGGGTGCATTGGTATTCATAGCAAACCTCCTATTATATTTTATTGCTTAAAAGATACCATCAGAATGATGGTGTTGTCAATATTATTTTCTAAAAAAAAATTTACATGACAATACAATCACAACAAAAAAATATTTTTATCGCTACACTGACAGATATCCGAAACATCAAGAGGCTGTTTAGTGGTGATGATAGTGGTATAATTTTATTTTGGCAATTGTACGAAAGTCATTATAAATTTTATTTATGCATCATATTGAATTGTCACAATAATCACTTATTATTTATTTAGCCACATCATATTCTTTGCATTCATCTGCAATACAACACTCATTGCACGCTGGCTTCTTTGTACATCTATCCTTTCCGTGTTTTACTATCAAGGCATGAAACTCATTATAATCGTAAGTGTTGCCAGTAAAATGCTCATGAAACATAGCCTGTATTGCCATATAATCTTCGTTGCCGGTTAAAAAACCAGCGCGGGTAAATATCCGTTTTGTATATGCATCAACAACAAATACTTTTCGGTGCAATGCATATAAAAGTATTGAATCGGCTGTTTCATAACCTATACGCTTTATTGACAGCAGTTCTTTTCTGAGTAGTTCTGTTGGTATAGCATTTAATGCATCAAAGCTAAAATCATAACGGTGAAACCACTGTAAAAATGATTGTATGGCAAAAGCCTTTTGATTGTAATAGCCTGAAGGCTTAATATGATGAGCTATCGCCACACTATCTTCTTTAAAAAGTTTGTGCGGTGTTAGCAGGTTGTGTGCTTTTAAGCTGGCTATTGCCTTTGCAGCATTTAACCACGAAACATTTTGTGCAAGTATGGCGCCGATAGTTATTTCAAATGGAGTTTCACCGGGCCACCAATGCTGCGGTCCATAACAGGCAAAAAGTTTTTGATACACCGTATTAAGGGAAAACATTGCAAACTAAAAACTTACCGGTAAACGTTTGCCCTCGGGTTGCTCTACCAGTATATCACCATCTTCTTTATATTTTTTCAACATAAAATGAGTAACAGTAGATTGCACATGGTCTATTGTTGCAAGCTTCTCTGCTACAAACATTGCTACTTCACGAAGCGATGGTCCTTCCACCTGCACCAGAAGATCATAACCGCCTGATAACAGATACACTGAGGTTACTTCGGGAAAACGATAGATAACCTCTGCAATGGAGTCAAAACCAACACCTCTCTGAGGCGTCACTTTAACTTCAATGAGGGCACGCACCTCATCATGCTTTACCCGCTGCCAGTTTATATGAGTTTTATACCGCAATATGATGCGATCCTTTTCCAGCCTGCTGATACTTTTTTTTACTTTATCAATACTTACATCAAGCTGGCGTGCTATATCTTCAACGGTGGCTTTGGCATCATGTGAAAGTATTTCTAAAATATCCTCGCCTAATGTATCTATTTTATAGGGACGCATGACATTCTCCTTTTTTTATAAGTGTTGTATATTCTCTCAATAAATTATTGCGATAATAAAAAAGTTCTTCACAATTCAATGGTGTTATACTTAATTAGTCAATATAATTTTACTACTATACCAATATAACACCATAAAACTAATGGAAAAACCATACTGCTTTATAATACCTCATGGTGGTTATCAGATTCCTGAAGAATTGGCACAGCTTTGTGTGCTCAACGAATTTGAATTGTTCTTTGAGGCAGATACCTGTGCCAACGACCTTTTTGATCTACAACAAATTGGCACGGTGATACATACCTCCATTCACAGGCTATTTATTGATGTAGACAGGGACCCTTACACATTGCCTCCACGCTCAAGCAATGGGGTTATGAAAATGCATACATCACAAAAAAAATTAATGTTTACCAGCGGAGTTTTTCCTGATGAGATTGCAATAGCTGCCATGATGAAACGGTACTGGTTCCCATTTCACAATAGCATAGAGCATACAGTTAAATCTACTCGCTGTATCATTGTATGTCACACCACCATGCCTGTTGCTCCAATTGTTGCTCGCGATGCGGGAATACCACGTCCAATCATTGCCATAGAACATGGCACTACCAATGGTTCCGATATTATAACCTGCGAAGAAAATACAGCTTTGAAACTGTTGTCTTTTTTCCAGAAGGCTTTTGGCAGTGAAGACTGTACCGTAGCAGCACCTTTTGTTATTGCAAAGCCAGCACAACGGTATATCATGCAGCGATATGCCAAACATCAAATCCCCATTATACGGGTAGCCTTATCAAAGGCACTTTTTTTAAATGAAAAATATTTTGATCCGCACAGCTTATCCGTTGACAGCAACCGCATACAACATATTCAGGAGCGTCTGCACGATTGTTTTAGTAAGTTTGCTCGTTATATATAATTGTGTACAATGTAATACTGCATATAACAACGACAAACCGTCACCAATCCTTATGCGTTATATATTCATAAGCACTAATAGCAGCCGTTGCGCCATCAGCAGCAGCCATGAGTACCTGCCGTAAAGAATTTTCACGCAAATCTCCTGCTGCAAAAAGTCCGCTGATGGGTGTTTGCATCTTCATATCAACCTTTACTTCGCCTGAATCATTCAGCACCTGTTCAGGAAGATATGTTGTATTGGAAGTATTCCCTATAAAGATAAACAGTCCCTGTATTGCAAGTTCACGGCTTTCACCTGTCTTTTTATTCTGCAGCGTTATGCTGTACACTTTTTCATCACCATGTACCTGCGTTACCAGTGTATCAAAAATTGGCTCAATTTTGGGATTGGATAGCACCCTGTCCTGTAAAATCTTCTGACCCCGGAATTCATCACGACGATGGATGATATATACCTTGCTTGCAAACCGTGTTAAATACAGTGCTTCCTCAAGCGCTGTATTCCCACCACCAACTACTGCTGTTACTCTATCTTTAAAAAATGCCGCATCACAGGTAGCACAGTACGATACGCCCCTGCCGGTAAATTCACTTTCACCGGGAACTCCTAAACGCTTGAGCGAAGCACCTGAAGCTGCAATAATAGCCCGCCCCTCAATAACAGCACCATCTGTTGTTTTTACATGAAACATGTCATCATATTTTTCTACTGACACAACATCTTTGCTTTCTATGGCTACGCCAAGCCGACGTGCCTGCTGCTCCATGTTGTAGGCAAGCTGCCATCCTTCAACTGGCTCAATAAATCCCGGATAATTTTCAATCGCATGGGTAAGCATAACCTGCCCGCCAGGTGAAATTTTTTCAAGCACCAGCGTATCAAGTCCCGACCTCACCGCATATATGGATGCAGCCAATCCTGCAGGTCCGGCACCAATAATAATGAGTTCTTTCATGAAATATACCTCTCATCCATACATAGCATTATCCCCACCTGCCCCTTCCCTTTGTACGAGCAGGGGAAACACTATTGATCGCCGTGCATGTTGATGACAAAAACATAAGCTGTATCTCCTATCATTGAATCACAATATTTAAGCTTTTTCTAAAATACTGTGTCTAAAAAAATGATCGCATCCATTTTTTTATTGTGACATTCTGTTTTGTTCCAAAAACTAATGTCAAATACTTTATTCGTGCTATACTTTCTTTATTTAACACAACCACTATTTCTGCATAAAGCAGTAATCTTTAATAACGAGTTGATACCAGGAGCTATCGCCAAAAAAATTTTTATGTGCGATAGTTACTGATAATTAAATCATATTGCATACGAGAGAGGCTATGGAAACAATCAAATATGAAAACGGCATTATTGAAGTACCCGATAATCCTGTTGTGTTATTCATTGAAGGCGATGGCACCGGTCCCGATATTTGGAAAGCCACACAGATTGTGCTGGATGCAGCCGTGAACAAGGCATATAACGGGAAAAGGAGAATACACTGGCAGGAAATACTGGCCGGTGAAAAAGCTAACACCAGCACCGGCAGCTGGCTGCCCGATGAAACACTTGAAAAAATTAGACAGTATAAGGTGGCAATAAAAGGTCCGCTCACCACACCGGTTGGCGGTGGCATCAGAAGTATCAATGTTACCCTGCGTCAGGTATTGAAGCTCTATGCCTGTGTACGTCCCGTGAGGTATCTTACCGGCGTACCCAGCCCGCTGAAAAAACCTGAACGTGTCAATATGATTATCTTCAGGGAAAATATGGAAGACCTGTATGCTGGTATAGAATGGAAGCAGGGAACGCCAGAGGCAAAAAAGGTGATAGCCTTTTTAAACAACGAGATGGGACAGCACCTGAGTGATGATACGGGAATAGGCGTAAAACCAATAAGCATGTCCAATACTAAAAATATTGTTAAAAGTGCACTACGCTATGCTATTGAAAACAAGCGCAAAAGCGTAACCATTATGCACAAGGGCAATATCATGAAATTTACCGAAGGGGC
>JAKPOE010000136.1 GCA_029548025.1 Spirochaetota bacterium | reverse complement strand
TCCTCTTTCATTGGGCTTATTGGGTGCTCTTTCTATAGTGCGATTCAGAACTCCTATAAAAGAGCCTGAAGAGATAGGGTTCATTATGGTTGTAGTTGCCACTTCTATCTGCTGTGCGGTTTTCAATATCCTCTTTCTTGGAATAGTTCTTCTGGTAACATACATAGGGCTTTTAATTCTTCAACGTGGTCCACGATTCCTTAAAGGGAGGATCAATGATGGGATGCTTATCATAACCGTTCCGGCTGATGACTATACCGCTAAAGCAGGAAACATCTTTAACTATCTAAAACAATCGCTTCCTCTGGGTAAGATTGAAAGTATAACCGAGAATCAGGATAATACGGTGATATCATACAGCTTTAATACCATTGAAGATGATATGATTTTGAAAATAAAGCAGGAGCTTTTATCTATTTCAAATCAGATAAGTTCAAACTTTTTTTTCAACAGGATAGGTGATATATAGTACCATCAGAAGCGCCATGAAAAAACATCTGTCTATCATATTACTTTTCACAGCGATTGCTGTATGCGGTGCTTACCTTGAAGGGATGGGTGCCTTCAAGGATATGGTAAAAGGTCTGCGGAGTAGAGAACTCCCATCTGTCTATCTTAACTTTGGGAGGCGTGGGCAGATATTTAAAAAGATGGGGCTAACCTATATTGTTCCTCTTGATAATCAGTATACTGATGAAGGTCAAAGTAGAATCACCTTAGATTTGTCAAAGCTTGAATCACGAGGAGAGTGGATACAAGCTGGTAAACTCCCCCCTGAAAATATGAAGAGCACAACCATCATCAATACGAAATTAGTTGCTACAGGGCTACCTATCCTTTCCCTGTACGTGGATGAACATGATCTTTATGATACTTTTACCGGTATTTATACAAATCCACTGGGAAGAGGGCGAAACTGGGAAAGACCATGCTTTATATCCTATTTTAACAATGGAATACTGCTTTTTGGTACGGGTGCAGGTGTCAGAATTCATGGTGAAACAAGCAGGCTCCATGCTGTTAAAAATTTCAGGATCTATCTCAGAGATGTCTATGGTAAAGAATATTTTGGACAAAATATACTATTCAATGGCAAAGGTGATCCTGTCCGACGATTTGTGATAAAGAAAATAGAAAGCGACTATGGTTTTACTGTTGCCATGGCATATGCAATTGCAAGGAAAATGGGTTGTTATGCATCGTTTGCTGATCCTGTAAAATTTTATCTGAATGGGAAACCGCATGGCTCGGGAAATTTTGTATTATTGGAGTATCTGGACACCCATTATCTTCAGAATCACTTTGGGCATAAAAATTTTGTTTATTATGAGCTGAAGGGAAAAAAAGATAAACCGCGTCAATATCAGCGTCTCTATGAATGGGCAAAATTTGAAGGTAAATCTATTACATTTGAAAAAACTTCAGAGCTGATTGATATGGAAAATTTTATCAATTACTGGATTGTCAATATATTTTGTGCAAACAGTGACCCCTATCA
The DNA here is from genome assembly GCA_029548025.1 of Spirochaetota bacterium. The sequence goes on along the minus strand of JAKPOE010000136.1, from coordinate 1,861 downwards.
GGGTGTTGCGCTCCTTGATACAACAAAAAAAAATCCACGCTGGTTCTGGCTTATGTGGGATATGGACCATGCTTTTATAAATATCTATGAACATGATAAAAAAAATCTGTGGGAACAGGAACGCCCTATAAATCTGGTTTATACCAACACAAAGAAGGAAACAGATCCACGATATTTTATTTTCCGAAAGCTTATATTCCATGATGAACAATTCAGGGCTGTCTTTAAAAAAAGGCTGTCCGATGCCTTGAACTATATTCTTACAGCGGATTACCTTGCATCGATAGTTGATAAAAATAGTAAAGTAGCCCTTAGCTTTGGTATGGATGTAAAAAAAGCTCATAGCGAGCTCACCGAATATATGCAAAAACGCCCAGAATATGTTATGGAAATGATGCATAGATATTTTAAGCTGGGGGATGTACATACAGTACGCTTCACTATCCCTTCAGGGGAGCGTGTTATTATTGATGGATTTGAGGTTACCAAAAGTTTTACCGGTTACTATTTCAATGGAGCAGAAATCTCTGTGAGTGCTATCAATGGGAAAGGATTGATTATAAATGGAAAGCATAATGCTCCTTCAACATCATTCCGCATAACAAATGATATGACAGTGCAATGTCTATATATGCCGTAGCCACGGGTTTTTTAGGTTATCAAAATGGTATTAATTGTACTGGTTTATATCAATCTACTAATTGCACATTTTTAAATATATAAACAAAAAACTAATTGCAAAAATTATTCTTTTTTGTATATTGAAACCAATAACCAGTACTACTATAGCAATAAAAAAGGTGCAGAATGTCAGTAACCGAGATAAAAGTTAAAGGATATCACCTGGATTTATTTGGGCGTGTTACCAATCAGCGCTTTTTAGATCTTCTGGAAGATGCGCGATGGAGTTACATGGACACGATAGGTTTGAGTTTTGATGAATTTGCAAAAAGGGGTGTTTTTCTTGCTGTTGTTAATATTAATGTCAATTTCAGGGCTCCTTCAATACTGGGCGATACCCTTGTCATTGAGACATCGGTTGACCGTATCGGTAACCGTAGTATAACCGTTAAACAAAGGATGTATAACAAAAAAACCGAGCAGATTGTTCTGGATGCTGAGGTTGTTTATGTTATAGTAGATTTAGCAACAGGTAAATCCATACCTATTGATAATGGTATGAGGCAGATATGGCTGGAACTATCAAACAAAAAAAATTAAAAATTGTATTTGCCTTATGTATCAGGGTAGTGTACCCTGATAAAGGGGTAGTCAATATATGAGTGAAGAGGGAATAATGAGAAAGTATATCCACTATGAAAAGCTCTCCAGTGAGATAAAAGATGCCATATATTTGTATTGGGGCACATTAAAGCAAAGTAATCCTGCGCTTAAGTTTGATGAGGCTATGGAAGATTGGTTTATGCATCAGTTTGACGGTTTCATGATTGCCAAATATCATATTAGGGGTGATAACTTACGGAAGCATTTCAGGCTTGATGTTGAGATTCCCATACGCATTGTTGAGCTTTTAATTGAATCATCAAAAGATGAAGCCGAAGCCATGGAGCTTATTGGTACCATTGTCAATATTAGCAAAGGTGGGCTTTATTTTATTTCGGATATGCCTCTTGAACTGTCATCTATTATCAGGGTTGTTATAGATTTTGGAGCTGTTGATAATGAGTTAAGCGATGTTGAAGCGCTGGCAATGGTGGTGCGACATGATACACGTGATGATAAAAAATATGGTATTGGAGTAATGTTTAGCAGCATCTATGATAATGGCAAGCACAATCTCAATATCTTTATATTGAAAAATCTTTCATATTATCTTTATTCATGATCATTGCCCTAATGC
>JAKPOE010000119.1 GCA_029548025.1 Spirochaetota bacterium | reverse complement strand
CCTTCTGTTTTTGTTTCGATAGTAGTATAGATGAGTTGTTCAACCTCGTTAACAATATTACTGGAAGCTTTAATTTTTTTTGCATAGCTCTGTACCAATGGATGAGTTAACTGCAAAAGTCGAGTATCTTTCATGTCTTTATTCAATGGCAATTCAGCATAGTCTTTATTTTTGCCTGCTTTGATTAATACAGCATGGCGATTGTTATTGTTTTTTGTAGACAGTATTGTCTGATAGGGCGTTGTAATAAGCAAAATTTCTTGCTCAGAGGTTATCATATAAAGAGAAAAATTCTCATCCCAGATTTTAGGGGTAAAATTTTTTATTGGAACAGTGGAAAAAGCTGATGGCATGTTCTGCGGATGTGCATGGATAAAGCACATCAGCATGATAGCAGTAAAGGTTATTGCACTGATAAAATAATATTTTTTCATAATCCCTTGCGGATAACATCAAGTTTCATATTAAGCATACTGATTGAGGTTTTCAGTACCACTCCTTTATCATCTAAATAGACTATAATATTTTTTATTTTTCCAATGCTTTGATCAACCCGCCATGCTCTATACGGGATGCTATTGATAGCAATTGTTTCTTTCCCAACAAGGGTGATAGTTACCGGTATTGCATCTTCACGTTCAATTGAAGGGTCATACACATTATGCCGTATTGTTCTTCCTTTCTTAAACTTATTTTGAATAAGCTGATACAGAAAATAATTTCCATCAAGGATATAATCTTTATCCAATACGATGACGGTTTTATTGTTGTTCTCTGTTAAGGTAATCTGCTTCCCATTACATTCGGCAATAATATCTAATCTTTGTTGTGCGGGTGCATTAATATAGGTATGCTTTTCTAATTTTACAGGTTTGCAATCTAACGTTTCAACAATTACGTCATTTGATTGTGTCTGGCCGTTGCCCATGGTCAAATCAAAGCTGTAAACATAATGGTTATCCTCAACTTTGTTTGAAATCGTTGCGCTTCCTAACTGGACACCGTTTACAAGCAGATCATATTCCCATGTACCAACAGGTATTTCACTTGGGCTATCGGTGTCACATCCACAAATTGAAAATACTACAGCAACTATGATGATAGATAATTTTTTCATGTGCAACTCCTCCAAAAAAAGAATTATACACTGCTGTCATTCCAGGCTTGACCCGTAATCTACATATGTAACGTTAGATCCTGAAATAATCCTGAAACCAGTTCAGGACAAGATTCAGGATGACACTTCACACTCCTAACATACTGAAGAAACATTAGCGACTGAAGCATCTATTCTTTAAACGACGAGATTCTTAGGCTTCACCTTAGCATGACGATAACGCTTTTTTATACCCCTACGGCCGCATGTCGTCCATGGATAACTTTTCATAGAATAATTTGGTACATTATTGTGCTGCATTAATGATATTATAATAGTTTGTCACATAAAATATCAATGTAAAACGTCCAATGTGAAAAACGCCTGTTGTTTTCATATAACTATCGTACACCATAAAGGTAAGTCTTTAATTGATAAATCGCTGATAACAGTTTTCAATGCGTTTTTTAAAACGCTGATATCCTAATAGTGGTATTATTTTGTCAAGTTCAGGCCCATGGAGCCTGCCGGTAATCATTGCCCTGAATGGCATAAACAGCATCTTACCCTTTAATCCGGTTTTTTGCTTTATAACATTCGGCAATTGGTGATAGTTATGTTCATTAACTTCATTACTGGTGATAAGTTCATAGGCTGTCATTATAACAGCCTTTGATTCCTGCTGCGATAATAGCTCACCTGCTTCATGATCAGGTTCAACTGTGTCATCAAAGAATATTGCTATTTCACTGACTATATCCGAAGCTATCTGGCAATTCCCTCTGATGGTGTCAATAACGCTGTTGAGCCATTCTCTATCATCGGTTAAATATCCTGCTTTTTCGAGGTAAGGATAAAATAATGAATAGACCTGTTCTGAGGGAAGGTTTTTCAGATATTCAGAATTCATCCACGTGAGTTTTTGGAAATCAAAGATAGCCGGGCTTTTACCAATTTTTGATAATTCAAATTGTTCCACGAGCTCATCTATAGGGACTATCTCCTCACCTGATTGGGTTGTCCACCCCAGCAGTGCAAGATAGTTAAAAAGGGCCTGGGGCAGATACCCCTGCTCACGGTATATTGAAACGGAGGTTATGCCATGCCGCTTTGATAATTTCGTGCGGTCAGGACCAAGCAAAAGGGGCATATGAGCATATTCAGGGGCTGGAAGATCAAGAGCCATGGCAATAAGCATCTGCTTTGGTGTATTGGGCAGATGGTCCTCGCCACGGATGACGTGGGTTATATTCATCAGTGTATCGTCAATGATAACAATGTAATTATATACCGGGATACCATCTGAACGCACAATAATAAAATCGCCTCCTATATTTTCACTGCTGAAGACAACCTTACCTTTTATATGATCGTTAACAACTATGCTTATACCGTCTTTAACCCTGAAGCGAACTGTTGGCTTTCTGCCCTGATGTTCATAGGCAAGCTTTTGCTCTAATGATAAATGGCGGCAGGTTCCCGGATATACAAATGGTTTATTGTGCTCTGCAGCCTTTGCGCGCATGGCATCCAGCTCTTCTTGAGTACAGTAGCAATGATAGGCATTACCAGTTATAAGCAATTTTTCCGTAAACTGGCGGTAAATATCAAATCGCTCGGATTGACGATAAGGGCCAAATTTGCCACCGCAGTCGGGGCCTTCGTCCCATTGTATGCCCAGCCATTTTAAATCATTGAGAATGGATTGTTCAGATTCCATGGTGCTCCGCTGTGTGTCAGTATCTTCAATACGTAGTATATAGGTAGCGTTGTTTTTTTTCTTAACAAGATAATTAAGAACAGCAGTTCGTGCATTCCCTACATGTAAAAATCCGGTTGGACTTGGAGCAAATCGTACGCGCATCATTATGTTCTCCTGTTACTATAGTATACACCTTAATAATCATAGGTATGCACCGAAGGGGTGCCGGTGATAATCTCTTTTGTATCACGATCAACGCGTTTTAATAATGCCTTTATTTTATCAACAACATCATCCTGAAATAATATTTTACCACATCGTGAACATTTATACGCTGGAATATCCTCAATAACGATATAATAATACTCGCCGCTCATGCTATATGAACTTCTACCTTCTGTGAGCATACCACCACACGTGCATTCCATGCTAACCTCGTATATACAGAAAATTAAAAAAAGGTATATATGTCAAGATACTAATTACAATAAAAAAACAAAGAAAATTATATTAATTTTTTGTAGAAGACAAGCTTATCATCGCCATCGGCGTAAAAGTCGGTAAATACTGCAGAGATAGTATAGCCTGATTTGCGATAAAAACTATGCGTTGGTTGGTAAAGTTTTCTTCCGGAGGTCTCTATAAATAGGT
>JAKPOE010000118.1 GCA_029548025.1 Spirochaetota bacterium | reverse complement strand
TTATCTTTTGATACGTGGTGATGTTGATCCCGGGGCAACGGGTACAATAACTAACACAGCCTTATTAAACAGTTTTAAAACTTACGATCCTGATAAAACTAATAATGAAGATTCAATTGTAACAACAGTTCATCAGGTTGCTGATTTGGATTTAAGTAAAAAACTAATCGGAAGTTCGTCAGGTATTGGTTATGGTGGCGATGTCGAATACGAAATTACTGTTATTAACCATGGTCCGAGTGATGCTTTAAATGTTACTATTGAAGATATTATTGATGCGACATATTTTAGTTCTGTTTATTACTCAACAGATGGCGGTTCAACTTATTCTAATCCATGGACAGGATCCCTTAATATAGGAACTTTGGCTTACGGATCTTCAGCAAGTATTCGTATCAAAGGATACGATCTTCAGACTGTTGCACCTGATCCACTTGTAAATACTGCAACAGTTAGCACAACGGTAACCGATCCTGTTTTGGAGAATAATGAAGAAACAATTAGCACTCCGTTAGGCGCTACAGTTGACTTATCCATTGTTAAAACCTGTCCTGCAGAAGTTATCTCCGGTACGGAAATAATCTATGAGATCCAGGTTGAAAACATAAGCGATATCTATACTGCCATTGGAGTTCATATTCACGATTTATTAGATGTTAATATTTTCAAAAATCAAAAATATTCTCTTGATAGTATTAATTGGAATTCATGGTCAGGCGCTTCTCCAAAAATTGATTTAGATGCTGGTGAATCACAGATCTGGTATATCATTGCAGATGTCGGCAGCGATGCTCCTTTGGGAATTTACACTAATACTGCTACCGTTTATTCCGATACTCCTGATAGCGATGAATCAAATAATACCTCAAGTTGTAATACAGATATTAAAGGTGAAGCAGATATTAGAATTGTAAAAACCTTGATCACTGCCCCTGAGGATGTTGTTGCCGGTAGTCAAATTGAGTTTTTGCTTAGTTATTACAATGATGGTCCTAGCGATGTAACAATTTGTCATGTATCGGACACTATTGCAGCCGGTTTGACAAATGTA
>JAKPOE010000396.1 GCA_029548025.1 Spirochaetota bacterium | reverse complement strand
TTGAATCAAATGTTTGGATTGATGAAATATATGAAGTAGAAAGTGGAAGAACTATGAAATTAAAGGTTATTGATAAATTAGTAACCTATGATTCAAAATTTCAAAAGATTGAAATATATGAAACAAAAGCATTTGGGAGGTTGTTGGTGCTTGATGGAGTATTCATGACAACCGAACTTGATGAGATGGGTTATCATGAAATGATAGCCCATGTTCCCATGTGTGTACATCCAGCTCCTAAACGTGTTCTTGTGATAGGTGGTGGAGATGGTGGTACATTGCGAGAAGTATTAAAGCATAAAGAAGTAGAAAAAGCTGATATATGCGAAATTGATGGTGATGTTATCAGATTGTGCAAAGAATATATGCCTGCTTTATCCTGTTCATTTGATGATCCAAGGGTTACCGTTTATACTGAAGATGGTGCAAAATTCATTGCAGAAAGAAAAAATGCTTATGATATAATTCTTGTAGATTCATCCGACCCAATAGGTCCAGCAGCAGTGTTATTTTCAGAACAATTTTATAAAAATGTAAGCCAATGTTTGGATTCAGATGGTATTGCATCCACTCAATCTGAATCAATATTTTATCACAGCAATATCATTGTGACCTTAGCAAACTATAATAAAAAATATTTTAAGGTGCCATCATACTATTACACCATGGTTCCAACTTATCCAAGCGGTATGATTGGTTTTTCATTTTGTTCAAAGAAATATCACCCGCTCAATGATTTTATACAAGAAAGAGCACAGGTGCTATTGCCACAATTACAATATTATAATCCTGATATTCATAGAGGGGCTTTTGCGTTACCGCAGTTCATTAAATCAAAATTAACCGGGATTATAGTGTAAGTTCCAAAGTATTTTATTAATTAAAATATGGAGTACTATTATTTATAACAGCCAAACAAATTGGGAGGATGGTGAAGCATTAGATAGTAATAGTATTTACTATCAGCATTGATTTATCTTCCTGTTCAGGTTCAACTCGGTAAAGAATACCTTCGGGTGATGCAATAAGGCTTCGTGCCTGTAAAAAATTTTTATAATCGGATTTTACTCCGCATACCTTAACTATAATTGCATCAGCTAATTTTGCTCCCCGTATGAATATATCATTATCACGTTTATATTTTTCGTCGATTGTTTCATTACGGAATAGTGAAAATGTTGGAATAAATATTATTTGCACCCCCTGCTCTTTAAGAGCAATAAAATTTTCATCCTTAAAAACATCTGCACATATAAGAACACTGAATCGTATGCCATACGCATTAAATATAACATGACCATTGCCCGGAGTAATTTTCCCTTCTTCGGCAAAAAAAAGGTTTTGTTTACGATAAAAACCCAGTATTGTCCCATTGTGAAAAACAAAGGTTGTGTTGTGCAATTTATTTCCATTTAATTCGGGCATTGTACCGCCAATGACAACTGTGTCAAGCTCACGTGATAATAGCTGTATGCGCTTCAATTGTAATTGTTGATTGTGATAAGTCTGGGCATGGTTACCTAATTTTTTGTTTACAAAGAAATATTCAGGAAAACAAATGAAGTGCGGTTTTATTCTCTGTAAATTTTGAAAGGTGTGATGCGTGATGAAACTTCCTAATGGATATTGATACAATACGATTGTAAAATCCATAGACAATCCTTTGATACATAATGAGAAACTGTTTGTAAGTCAATATATCAATTAATAATAACTATCTCATAACAATATATCATTTATTTGGTGAGATGTTAAAAAAATGTGTGATAGTTATTTCTAAAAACTAATAAAATTATCAGTATCATTATTAAAATCTTGACTTGTTTTTACTGAGAAACTACTATTGCCCGATTACTATTTATTATAGGTGGAGACTATGGGAACTATACAAACATTCAGGGTATATCCATATTTACCTGATAATCTTAAACCATTAAAAACAATTGCATATAATTTGTGGTGGGTGTGGAATTTTGAAGCTATAGAGCTTTTCAGACGTCTAAATGTTGAACTCTGGAGGGATTTAGACCATAATCCCGTAGCTCTTCTTGGTATGCTTTCACAGTCCGAATTGGACGAAGCAGCAGATTCAGAAAGTTTTATGGCACATTTAAAACGAGTTTCTGAAGAGCTTGAGTGGCATTTAACAAAAAAATCATGGGTTGAAGATGCATATCCTACCTATAAAAATATGCAGATTGCTTATTTTAGTGCTGAATTTGGAATTCATGAATGTTTGCCAATTTATTCAGGCGGTTTGGGAGTTTTAGCTGGTGATCATATCAAGTCGGCAAGTGAATTAGGACTTCCGTTTTATGCTGTTGGGCTATTGTATCGTCTGGGATATTTCCACCAGTATCTCAATATCGACGGCTGGCAGCAGGAAAGATATCCTGAGACCGACTTTCACAATTTGCCATTACAACTGATTTTAAAAGACGATAAGCCTTTGGTAGTTGAAGTTGAATATCCCGGCAGGATTGTATTTGCACAGATATGGGAATGTAATATTGGCCGTGTTAAACTTTACCTTTTAGATACAAATATAACGCAAAATAATCTGGAAGACCGTACTATAACTGACCAGCTTTATGGTGGTGATGTTGAAATGCGTATTAAACAGGAAATGTTGTTGGGGATAGGTGGATACAGATTATTAAAAGCATTGGGGAAAAATATATCCGTTTATCATATGAATGAAGGACATTCAGCTTTTTTAAGCATTGAGCGGATTCATGATACTATGCATACACATAAATTAAACTTTTATGAAGCCATTGAATATGTTAATGCCAGCACTGTTTTTACCACACATACCCCTGTTCCTGCAGGTAATGATAGATTTGTTCCAGAACTTATTGATAAATATCTATCGCATTATTTTCAAAAATTAAGCATATCTCGTGATGAGTTTTTGGCATTAGGGAGAGAAAATCCTCATGATAAAATAGAAACATTTTGTATGACAGTTTTAGCAATTAAAACTGCTGCTCATTGCAACGGGGTATCTAAATTGCATGGTTCGGTATCACGTAGAATGTGGAAAAATATATGGCCAGGGGTGCCGGTTAATGAGGTGCCAATTTATCATGTTACCAATGGCGTCCAGATTCTTTCATGGACATCTGATGAAATGATGAGGTTATTGAACAGATACCTTGGTCCTAGATGGATTGATAATCCGGTAGATAAAACAATATGGAAAGGTATTGACACCATTCCTGATTCTGAGCTATGGCGCTGTAGAGAGCGTTTGCGTGAACGGGTAGTGGCATTTGCACGTAAAAAGTTACGGGAACAATTGATTGCACGAGGTGCACCAAGGGCAGAGATTGAGAAAGCAGATTCAGTACTTGACTCCGAGGCATTGACAATAGGATTTGCACGGCGATTTGCGACCTATAAAAGGGCTACACTTATACTAAAAGATATGCAACGTTTGGAAAGAATACTATTAAATAAGGAAAAACCAGTACAGATTATATTTTCAGGGAAGGCACATCCTCGGGATAATATGGGTAAAGAATTAATTAAGCGGATTATCCATTTAGGCAGGGATGATCGGTTCAGGAGCAAAATTGTTTTTCTTGAAGATTATGATATCAATATTGCTCGATATATTGTACAGGGCGTTGATGTATGGCTCAATACACCAATACGGCCTCAGGAGGCATCGGGAACAAGCGGCATGAAGGTTGTTCCTAATGGTGCACTCAATATAAGTGTATTGGATGGCTGGTGGCCAGAAGCATTCAACGGTAATAATGGATGGGCAATTGGAAAGGGTGAAGAATACCATGACCCTGATTATCAAGATGAGGTTGAAAGCTTATCATTATACAATATTCTGGAACAAGAAGTTATTCCACTTTTTTACAACAGGGGCGCAGATGGTATCCCTCGTGAATGGGCAAATCGTATTAAAGAATCAATGAAAACAATATTGCCGCAATTTAACACAAATAGAATGGTGAAAGAGTATACTGAAATGTACTATCTTACAGCACATGATAACTTTGTGAAGTTCAGTAAGGATGATTTTAAAGCATCTCGTTCACTGGCTAAGTGGAAAAAAGATATAATGCAAAAATGGCATCAGGTTACTCTTGAATCTATTACCTATGAAAGTAAAAAAGAGATTATTGTTGGTTCTCAACTGAAAGCAAAAGCTGTAGTCAATTTGGGTGATCTGAAACCAACTGATGTTCAGGTAGAATTATATTTTGGAAACTTAAATCAGAAAGGCGAAATTGAGGATGGGGCTGCATTGCCTATGCATATGGTAGAAGAATCGGGTGGTGGAAAATATATCTATGAGGGAAGGATGCTCTGCCTTAAATCCGGACAATTTGGATTTACCGTAAGGGTTATTCCCTTACATTCAGATATGCCAAGAAAATATGAATCGCGACTTATTACCTGGGCGTAATAGGGTTTATTCTTTTATTATTCTATCTTTAAGATAGTTAAAAAAGCTTCTTGAGGTATTTCAACCGAACCAATTTGTTTAAGGCGTTTTTTGCCTTCTTTCTGTTTTTCAAGAAGTTTTCGTTTACGGGTAATGTCTCCCCCATAGCATTTTGCTGTAACATTCTTTCTTAATGATGATATATTTTCTCGGGCAATAATGCGAGAGCCTATCGCTGCCTGTAATGGTATTTTAAATTGTTGTCGCGGGATAACCTCTTTCAACCTTTCAATAATCTCACGGCCTCGCTTATATGCTTTATCTCCATGAACCATGAATGAAAGAGCATCAACTGATTCTTCATTTACCAGAATATCAACCTTAACAATATCTGAAGCTCTATAATCGATAAGTTCATAATCAAATGAAGCATATCCACGAGTGCACGATTTTAGCTTATCGTAAAAATTGAACATAATCTCGGCAAGAGGCATTTCGTAAAACAGTTCTACTCTAGTTGGATCAATATATTCCATTTTTTTGTGTATTCCGCGGCATTCATTAACCAGAGCCATGATATTGCCAATAAATTCAGATGGAGTAATGATAGTAGCCTGTACAAACGGTTCTTCTATACGTTCTATTTGTGATGGGTCGGGCATCTTAACTGGATTATCAATTAATAGAACTTCGCCTGTTGTTTTTATAACGCGGTATTCTACGGTAGGAGCAGTTGTAATAAGGGCTAAATTAAATTCGCGTTCCAGGCGTTCCTGAACGATTTCCATGTGAAGCAAACCAAGGTAACCACACCTGAAACCAAAGCCTAACGCATACGAGTTATCAGGTTCAAAGTGTAATGCTGCATCATTAAGCTTTAATTTGTACAATGCATCTTTTAGATCATCATAGTCATCGCTTATTGATGGATACAGTCCGGAAAATACCATTGGTTTTGCTTCTTTAAATCCTATGATTGGGTGTGAAACAGGATTTTCTGCGGATGTTATAGTATCACCGGTACGGGTATCGGTTAGCTGTTTTATCCCTGCTGTTATGTATCCTACTTCACCGGCGGTTAGCTGTACTCGTTTTTCTCGCTTTAGCCGAAAATGTCCTACCTCGGTAACCTCATACTGCTTTTGTGTTGAAAATAGCATAATTTCATCATCTTCTTGAACCTGCCCATCAAATATTCGTACTTTGGTAACAACACCAACATATTGATCAAAATAGGAGTCAAAAATTAAAGCCTTAAGTGGTGCAGAAGGGTTGCCTTTTGGTGCAGGGATTATTTCGATGATTTTTTCCAGAAGTTCATCTATACCAATTCCTTCGCGTGCTGAAACACATAATACTGTATCAGGATCAAGTCCTAAACTTTTTTTAATGCTTTCTTTAGTACGCTGGATGTCAGCATTTGGCATGTCTATTTTATTAATGACCGGCAGGATGGTAAGGTCATTTTCTAGAGCTAAGTACATATTAGCAATTGTTTGAGCTTCAACTCCCTGAGTGGCATCTACAAGCAGCAATACTCCTTCACATGCGGCTAATGCTCTGGATACCTCATAGGCAAAATCAACATGACCAGGAGTGTCTATCAGATTAAATGTATATATTTTTCCATCTTTCGACTGATAGTTCAGTGTAATGACGTTGGCTTTTATGGTAATTCCACGTTCACGCTCAATATCCATATCATCCAGAAGCTGATCAACGTGATTGCGTGGGTCGATAGCTTTACAACGCTCAATAATACGATCAGCCAATGTTGATTTGCCATGATCAATATGTGCAATGATGGAAAAATTTCTGATAAGTGATTGTTCCATATAATCAAAACCTACCGTGTTATTGATACAATAAACTATAGCGTGTGTTATAAAAAAAGCAGACTGTTTATATAAATATATAAAATTTATTCTTGATGAACTATCGCCAATCCGATTTAAATAATGCAACTACTTTTTATTGAGTGTAATTTATGAAAGTACTGGTAATTTCGGATACTCATGGAAATATTGATGCAATAAAAACTATAATAGAAGCTGAAAGGAAGTTTGATTATCTATTACATTGCGGTGATGGCATCAATGACCTGATGTATGTGAGTGTACCGGAAGGTGTGTTTGTGATAACAGTATGCGGCAACATCGATAGGGCAAGGGGCATCAATGAAAAAAGCACAATTGTTGAAACAATAGGCAATTTTAAATTTTTTATAACCCACGGGGATGTATATGGAGCCCATCATGACATTACAGGAGTTTGGATTGAAGCTAAACATTCGGGATGTGATATAGCGTGTTTTGGCCATACTCATAAGCCTTGCAATACTAATGGGAGTCCAATGATGTTTAATCCCGGAGCGGCACAAAGTGGTTTTTATGGAATTATAGAAAGTGGTGATTCATTAAAAGCTGTATTAAAAAGGATATAAAGGATACAAAGGATATAAAAGAATATACAATGTTTAGAGAAGGGTCTCTTTGATCTGCAAAAATCTATTGTGATGTTTTATAAAAGCTTCCACAATTACAGGATCAAAATATGTTCCCGCTTTTTTAGAAATAATTTCAACTGCCTTCTCATGAGGAAAAGCACGTTTATAGGGGCGTTCTGAAACAAGAGCATCATATACATCAGCTATAGCAACTATGCGTGCTGAAAAAGGTATAGCATCACCTTTCAAACCTTTGGGGTATCCTGAGCCATCCCATCGTTCATGATGATAATAGGCAATTTCTTTCCCTAAATTGAGATAGGAACGTCCTTCAACCTTTTTTTCTGCTTCCGCTATAGTTTCAGCACCTATTATTGTATGTGTTTTCATTATCTCATATTCATAGTCGGTAAGTTTTCCAGGTTTAAGCAAAATATGATCAGGAACTCCAACCTTCCCAATATCATGTAAAAGACATGAATTTACCAGATCCTGTATATATTCTTCGGTTATATAGTCTCTATAATCAGGATGTTGTGATAGCTCCCGTGCTAAAATTTCAACATAGCGCATGATACGTTCAAGATGCATGCCAGTTTCTTTGTTACGATATTCTGCCAACTTTGCCAGTGATACTATGGTAACCAGCTGGGCATGCTGGAGTTTTTTATTTAGCTCTAATGATTCAGCTTCAAGTTGCTTCTTCTCACTGATGTCAATAAAAAAGTGAAGACGTGCAAATGGCATGTCATGATCATCATGTAAAAGAGATGACATGCACAGGGTGGTAATAATAGTGCCACCTTTTTTAAGCATCTTAATCTCTGTATACGGTTGGTTTATGATTGAGGCAAAAGTATTTGATTTTGACAAAACTGAATCTTCATAATAATTAAGAATAAGATTTTGCAAGGGAGTATTGAGTGTTTCAAAGGGCTGATATTGCAGTATACTTGTTGCTGCCTTATTCCAGCTGGTAATGATACCGCTCAGATCAGTAGTTATAATTCCAATCATCTCATTTTGTAATATCTTTTCCTGAAATTCTGTTAGGTTTTGTATATGTGATTCCATTCTTTTTTTACGTTCAATATCACGAGCAACAATCTGAATACCTACCGTATGATCAAGTGGTATCATGCTCATGGCAATTTCAAACCATAAAAATTTTTCATCACAGGTATACATCTGAATCTCAAATGGGTCAGGATTAATTCCATAATTAAGCAAATGTTGCATTATTGATTGTATTAAATATTTTTCATTATCATCAATGAAATTAAAAAATGAAGGTTTTCTGGTTTCGGGATATGCCAGCAGTTTATAAAAAGCCGAGTTGCCGTAAATAATTTCACCTTCTGCAGTGCACAGCATTATTATATCCTGAGTATTTTCTACCAGATTACGATATTTTAATTCCGATTTTACAAGCTCTTCCTGATTTCGTTTGCGGTTTATTTCAACCGCTGCAGCATTGAGTAATATCTCTATATAATCCTTGTTTTCTTCAATTGACTGTTTGTCAAAAGCAATTGCTATACTTCCTTCTATCTGGTGTTTTGACCCAAGAGGATAAATGCCAATTACTTCATCTTTTAGTAATGAACTAATTTGTTTTATCTTATCGCTTTCAATTTGTGGAAATGTTGATTCAAGGAATGATATCAATTCAGAAAAATGTTCTATCATAATTTCTTTACCGCTTTTAATAACCGAAAAAAACGGTATATTTGCTGAATCATCAAAATCAAATATTATAGTGGTAATATTTTGATTGGTAACCGCTTGAAGCAATTGCAAAAAGCTGGCAGGATATACTTCAACTAATTGAAGTGTATTGACATCACTGCTGAGCAAAGTTACAATACAATATTTACAACCCAATGTATGCAGCGATTCAATAATACAGTGTATACTTTCTTTTATGGTGTTAGCCTGTTTCAATGCATACAACGTGTTGGTGGTTAACTGCAATTTTTGCTGTTTTTCCTTTAATTGTTTTGTTTGATTGTCTACTTCTTCTGCTAATCTCAGGCTAAATTTTTCTATTTTTTTCTCGGCATTGATACGTGTTGTTATGTCCTCCATAATAACAACTACTGAAGAGATGCTGCCCGATGGTGCAATGATGGGGGAAGTAATATAGTTAAAAAAACGTGTATCCTTAAAATGAGGAACTTTTTTCTCCTGTAGTATGGGAGCTGCTTTGTCCATTGCTTTTGAGGCAGGGCAGCCATTACAGGTTTTATTGCTACAACCAACTATCTCATAACATTTTTTATTGAGTGGGCGCTCTA
Source organism: Spirochaetota bacterium (assembly GCA_029548025.1). The sequence continues at coordinate 24,380 of JAKPOE010000396.1, read as the reverse complement.
TGTTAAACCATTTTTTAAAGGTATCGTTAGTTTCTATAATAGAATACTCTTTGTTAATGACAAATAATGCCATAGGGATAGCATTGACAAGCGAAGAATATTTTGTTTCAGAAATAATAATTTTATTCTGGTAACGATATTGCCGCAACCCACTGGCTATTAATTTTGCAATAAGTTCAAGGGTTGCAAATTCATTGTCATTTATTTCAGGATAGTTTTTTGGATAAACAACATCAAACGAGCCTATGACATCTCTATCGGAAAAAAGTGGAAATGATATAGCGCTGCCAAAAAGAGGTGACTCCAGAATACGATTCTGAACATCAGGATTGAGTATCTGAAATAATTCCTTACTTGCTTGAGAAAAATCGCTTATCATTTGTTCACATGAAACAATTGCTTTATGATACTGTATTACCTCAGGTATGGAAATAGTATCGGTCAGTGTTAAATAACCGCGTAATAGTGAATGCAATATACTTTTTTTAAAAATAGCACGATTGGCAATTAACTTTTTAATGTTGATGGTGGCATATTCAAAGATATTGTTTGATATGGATAGCTCAGGCACCCATTGCTTAAGGGAATCCCAATCGGGAAATATTAATAGATGATCGGTGCCTTCGATGTTTGAAAGGCAGGAAATATTAAAAACAGGAATTTTTAGCTGGGCGATAGTTGTTTTTAGATTGTGAACATACTCTGATAGGGAAGACGTAGTATCAAGATTTGCAATCTGTAGTAAATATTTTACATGATCAGCATTTTCTGTAAAGTTGATATCACTATTCATTAATTAACAACTAATATTTGATATTATAATAATGTGAACACTATGCAAAATTGCAATATATCATAAAAAATTGCAAGAAAAAAATTCAGTCCAGTTGGTATTTTATACACCATAGTGTAGTGTCATCCTGAACGCTGATTCAAGATTTAACGTTATATATAGGGATTCCGGGTCAAGCCAGGAATAACCGGCTGGTGTATATTTCTATTTTTGGTTGAGTTGTAGTATTCAGTTCATTGATGAAACTATACGTTTGAAATCTTCATTTGTGAAATAGATGAGTATGCTTGATTATATGGAAATATTCAAAACCTTTAATAATAACGGTATACACTATATCATTGTGGGTGGTATTGCGGTAAACCTGTATGGGATTCCACGTATTACCTATGATATCGATATCTTACTGTATTTAGAAGAAACTAATACAAAGCGTTTTGTTGAGCAGATGATACAAATGGATTTTAAACCAAAAATTCCTGTTAAACCAATGGACATTATAGATGTGAATAAGAGGAGTGATTGTATAAAAAATAAAAGTATGAAAGCATTTTGCTTTGCTAATCCTGATTGGGCAATTTCCAAGATTGATATTATTATTGATTCTCCCATTAATTATGAAGAGGCAATAACCAGAGCAAAGTTTGTCACAATAAATGGCATAAAGTTGCCCATTATATCTATTGATGATCTTATTACAATGAAGAAGGTGTCAATGCGAGATAAGGATATAGTGATATAGAATATTTAAAAAGGATAAAAGATGAACGATAATACAAATAAAGGATTTCGTTATTACATTGATGATGCTACTTTAAATGAGTATCAGCAAAAACATTATCATCTCCGGCTTCAATGGTTGTATATGGGAAATAAATTGCGCAAGGGATATAGTAGCACCATAAAAGCTATTCAGGATAGTTTCAGGAGGGGTGAAGGTAGTTTTAAACAGTAACTATCGCCAGAACCTAAAGAATAAAACGTGCAATTTGATAAACAATAAAACTTACTATCCATGCAACTGTAATCTGATATGCAACTGAAAAAAAAGCCCAGCGGGTACCAATCTCGCGAGCAATAGCAATCACTGTGGCTAAACAGGGAATATATATCATGACAAATATCATGAATGCTAATGCTGCGTGAGGAGTGATACCATAACGGGGATTGCCAAGCTTTTGTGATAAGCTGACAGTATTTTCATCATTGGCAGCATGATACAATACACCCATTGTGCTTACTACAATTTCTTTTGCTACAAAACCTGTGGTAAGCGATATCCCCATCTGCCAGTTAAATCCTAACGGTTGTAACAGAGGATAGATAAAAGAACCAATCCTGCCGATAAAGGTATACTGTACCATTTCCTGGCGCTTTTGTATCTCTAAATCTTCAATTATTGTGTTATACTGTTTATGAATTGTCTGGATTGTGTTTGGGTCAGCATTTTGTTTTTGATAAGTACTCAATGTTTGATTCAACTCAATTATTTTTTGCTGTATCATTGTGTCAAATTGTTTTTGGATATGGTAAGGTTTTGGATATTCGCTCAATACCCATATAATAATTGAAAAAGCTAAAATTATTCCACCCATTTTTCGTAAATAGCTTGATGCTCTGTCCCACATGTGTATAACAATTGTTTTAGTGGTTGGCATGCGATATGGCGGAAGTTCCATAACAAACGGTGTTGATTTGCCTTTCAGAATAGTGTTGTTGAATAGCTTTGCCGAAGTAAATGCCAGAATAATGCCCAATGCATAAATAAACAGGATGATAAAACCTGCATGATTAGGAAAAAAAGTACCGGCAAACAAAATATATACAGGTAATCGCGCAGAGCAGCTCATAAATGGATTGATAAGCACCGTTAGTATGCGATCGCGCTTATTTTCCAGTGTGCGGGTTGCCATTATTGCTGGGACATTACATCCAAAACCCATAACCAGCGGAATAAACGATTTGCCATGCAGGCCCATGCTGTGCATTATTTTGTCCATTAAAAATGCGGAGCGTGCCATATACCCGGTATCTTCCATGAAGCTAATTCCTAAAAAAAGGATCAGAATATTAGGCAAAAAAACAATAACACTTCCTACACCACCAACAATTCCTTGAACAATACAATTTTGTAATTCGCCAGGAGGGATAATTTCCATCAAATAATGACTTAACCATTCTACACCCACTTCAATAAGTTTCATGGGGTATTCGCCCAGTATAAATGTAAGATTGAAAAGGATAAACAGGATGACAAAAAGTAATGGAAATCCTAAAAATCGATTAAGAACAACCGAGTCAATTTTTTTTGTCAGGTCATGACGTTTGATTGGCTTTTTTTGTACTGCCTCTTTTAATGCACCGGTGATGAAGCCGTAACGCATGTCGGCAAAAACTGTCTGGATATCATCATGAAAAGCTTTCGAAAGATTGTTGCGGATGGTATAAGCCTTCTGTATTATTTCATTGCCGTCTGGCAACAATTTCACTCTTTTTTCAGCATCGATGTCGCCCTCTATGAGGTTTATTGCCAGCCATCGTGAAGGATATTCTAATCTGTTTTTATCAATAAGCTGTTGTAATTGTTGAATAGCCTGTTCAATATCATTGCCATAGGGGATAGTTATTGTATGATTTTTTGTTTGTTTTTCAAAATTTTCTACAATGCTATCTTTAAGTTGTGGGATACCAGTTCCTTTTGTTCCAACCGTTGGTATAACAGGCATATTGAACAATTGACTTAATTTTTGTGCATTGATGATGAGTCCTTTATCAAAAGCTTCATCAATCATATTGAGTACAATGATAACCGGCGCTTCAATATCTATCAGTTGCGTTGTTAAATAAAGGTTGCGTTCTACATTGCCTGCGTCAATAACATTGATAATGAAGTCAGGCTTATCATTCTGGATAAAATTGCGGGTAATAAGCTCTTCCATGCTGAACGATGTAAGACTATAGGCACCGGGTAAATCAACAACCTTGATGGTATACCCTTTATGGTTAAAAAAACCTTCACGGCGTTCTACGGTAACACCAGCCCAGTTAGCTACTTTTTGACGTGCACCGGTTAAGGCATTAAAAATGGTTGTTTTTCCGCAATTTGGATTGCCTATCAGTCCTACTGTTATCGTTTTTTTTGTCATGGTGGGCTACTCGTCAATTGGTTTAACAATGATATAATTAGCTTCCTCAACACGGATAGAAATTAAGAAATCCTTTATTTCAATTTCTATAGGATCATGGAGCGGTGCATATTTTATTATATGTATAATTTCACCCTTTCTAAATCCCATCTCAAGCAATCGTTTCTTTAATGGACCGCTTCCCAATATTGCAACTATTTCAGCCTTTTGCCCTTCTTTTAGCTGGCTTAATCTCCTTTCCTCTAATGTGTTGTCCAGTCTTTTTATCCATTGTTCATTAGCCTGCCGTTCATGTTTATAAAATTCAACAAACTGTTGCATCCGTGTACTGGCATCGTTACTTAAATGATGCTCCAGCTTGCATGCCTGCTCCTCGGCACTTTTTTTATCCATGTTCAGGATTGATTGAAAAAATTCGCTTAAAAATGAGTGCTTATGGTAAACTGAATCGGCAATCTCTTTACCACGGGGGGTAAGCTGTACATGGCCATATTTTTCGTAATCAACCAGTCCTTTTTCCTTTAGTTTTTGCAATGCAGCAGTAACACTTGGCATGGTGATGTTGAGCTTTTGAGCAATATCTTTTACACGAACAACATCATTTTCGTTTAAAAGCAGAGCAATGTTTTCCATATAGTCTTCCATATTTGCAGTAAGACCGGTATCATTCAACTCATTGGTTGGATTGTTTACCCATGGGCTGGATTTTCTTTTTCTCATCTTCATATTATGTGCGATAGTTATTATTAATCAAAAATATAGTGTTAATTTAATGAATATAATATAATTAGTCAAGTCTAATTTTATTATTGGCTGATATATGGTTATTGTATTAATAGGTTTTTTTAACTGATGACTAATGAACAAAGTTCTTTAAGGGTATTGTACCATCCCACCATGGGTACTGATGATTAGTATATCCAATCAATAAACGGGTGATTACATTCATCACATCAAAAAATTATATACATATGCTGCTGAAAACTATTGTATACCATAGGTAAAATTATTTTAAAAGCGACCTGAAAAAGATATAAAAAAATTAATAACTTGCAATTTTCCAACCCCTGTGAGTACGTTTTTATCATTATTATCATTAATGGTACAATATTATTTCAAAGGAGGCTGTATATGAAGCGTATAGTAGGGGTTGTTGCTGTAGTTGTAGTTGTTTTTGTTTTCATCGCGGCTGACAAAACACCTTCGGCAGAGGAGCTCATCGATGTGTTAGGACTACGTCATTCAAAGGTATTTTGTAAATATGGAGTTCCCGTTAAAATGTATGTTGACAGAGGACCAACAAAAGAAGAAGATTATATCATCTTTGATTATTTACAGTTTGGTTTAGTATTCCACCATGAAATGATACGACAGATATTGTTTTATCCGGAATGGAAAGGTGGAAAAATCAGAAAAATTGATATTGGTATGAGCAAAGATGAGGTAATAAAAATTATGGGGGAACCACAGGAAGAGGTTGCTCTTAGTGATGGCCGTACACGTATTACCTATTTAGAACCCGATAAATACTTTGATGTGATTTTGTCAACCAGCAATGTAGTAAACATGATTCGCTTTGAGGTAAAATAGTTTAGTTTTATTATAGTGGGGAAGAGCATGAGTTTTGAAGTGCCTGTAAGCCTGGTTCAGTTTTTATTACCGCCAATGTGTTTTGGACTCCTTATTGGGGGATTTATATTATATGTCTATATGTACTGGAAGTATAAAAATTCTTTATATTTTGCTATTGCTTTTTTTGCACTGTTAGGGACGCTTTTTGTTGGTAGCGAGACAATGATACTGTCATTTGGTGGATGGCTGCACAATCGCTCAGTATCTGTTCATTTTCACCGATTGGAACAGACAGCAGGGATTTTTTATCTTTTTGCTCTTCCTTATTCATTAAACAAATTACTGATTTTAAATAAGCGGTTTTTTAAAATAAATACTATTTTAGCATATATTGGATTAGCTTATGCTGTTATAGCTACTATCGGTGCATTTGTATTCCCTGACCTTTTTATATCGCTAACAAAACATAAAGCTACATGGATGTACTATGAAGCTGATTATGGACGAGGACAGGAAGGCATACTGTATGCTATTCGTGATGTTCTTCTGGGTATCTATATAATTTACAGTATCGTTGCTGTGATGATAGATATGATTTTGCACAGGAACTATCGCTATTTGTTATATCCTGCGTTAGGTTTGTTGTTTGCATTTGCTGGTGCTGCCATTGATACCTTACATGTACATACACAGGTATTCTATGACCTCTTCCCCAATGTCTATTTTTCACGGTTCAGTGTTGGTATTACACTTGCAATAATGTTTTTCATGTCATCTGTTACAAGTATGTTCATAAACTATGCACAGGAATTGGAGATAGCTCATAAAATAATAAGCATATCCGAAAAGAAATACAGATTTCTTGTTGAAGGTACCAATGACTGTATATTATCATTTGATTCTAATTTAAATATTACTACAGCAAACCGTGCAGCATATGAACAGCTTGCCGTCAGGAGAGGGCTGGAGTCTGCAACATCATTTTATGATCTGGTTTACTTGCCGGAAGGTGAAAGCGACCTGACATTGCAGATAATTAAAGAAAAGATAAACATGCTTTTTACCGAGGGAAATCCCATCAATTTAAAAATACAGCTAAAGTCACGCGGCACTTTAGAGCCAAAAGAATATACTATCCGCTTTGAGCATATAGTGATTGATGACCGAAATGAAATATTGATGAAGGCAACATCAGTTCTGGATGAGAATATATTAAAATATATTGAAGCTGAAAAGCTAAAACTATCCATTGGAAATTATCTGATTGCTGCTGAAGAGATATGTAACCGGTTGGTTTTGAATTTACCAAAATATCTTGATAAAAAAACTACAAATACTATTAAATTAGGTTTACGTGAAATAATCATCAATGCCATAGAACATGGAAATTTAAATATTGGCTTTGAAGAAAAAACGCAGGCAACCAATAATGGCAATTATTTTGAATTTGTTTTAAGCAGGCAAAAAGATCCCAATTATAAAGACAAAAAAGTTACTATAGAATTATTACTCAATTGCAACAAGGTTATGTATAAAATAGAAGATGAAGGTAATGGATTTAATTATAGAGATATTATTCAAAAAATTCAGAATACTGTTGATGATGATATGCTGGCACATGGAAGAGGTTTGCGCATGGTATACAATATTTTTGATGAGGTTAAATTTAATAATAAGGGCAATCAGGTTTTGCTGGTGAAAAATTTTTAAGGAGCTAATTATATGAAAAAACCGCATGTTATTGTACGAAGATGTGATGATTATGATATGTCGGCAATTTCTGCTATTATAAATGAGTCGGTGAATGATTTAAAATTAAAAATCCCCATTCAGGAAAACGTTTTTATTAAACCAAATGTGGTAACAGCAAATAAACAATATATCTTCAACTCGTATACCCATCCGGCTGTGGTTGAAGCTATGGTTACTGTGCTAAAAGATAAAAGCATAAATAATATTATCATTGGCGAATCAGGTGGATATGGCATACCTTCCCGACTATTCCTTAAAGAAGCAGGATATTTTGATCTTGCTGAAAAGCTTAATGTTCCTGTTGTAGATTTGAATGAGCATCCCGTTGTTAAAGTAAAACTTTCTAAAGCTAAATGGCACAAAGAGATAGAATTATCAAAATATATTGCAGAAGCTAACTTCAAAATATGGATGCCAAAGCTTAAATACCATATATTTGCTTCTATCACCAATGCTCTTAAACTGAATATTGGCATTCTTACTCATAAAGAGCGTATGCTTTACCATGACTATCGAATACATGAAAAAATAGTAGACCTTCTTGAAGCAGGGTATCCCGATCTGATTGTTTCTGATGCAATAGATATTACATATGGTTTTGAATCGGCTCCCTATCCAGTGCGGTTAGGTGCTCTTATACTATCCAATAATCCACTGGCTTGTGATGTGGTTGCATCGTATATTATGAACTATCGCCCGCAGGATGTTTTGCATTTACAGCTTGCACATGAACGCGGATATGGCTCATTGCAATTAAAAGACATTAATATTACCGGAGATATCAGTATTGATAAACTAAGAGCAAAACCAAAAGGTCAGCGTAAACTGTTTCAGGTACTGCAAGAGCTTGACACGCCTCTTACATTTTATTCAGGGTATGCACCCAATACTGACATTATCTGTGATGGCGGTTGCGAAGCAGCTATTAAAGGTTGTTTGGGAACTATTGAAAAACGAAGGCCTGGTTCATTAAAGAAAGCAAAGAAGGGCGCAATTGTTACCGGTATTTACAAAGGTGATATTGTTGTGCCCGATGGCAATGTTTTGCTTGTGGGAGATTGCACAAAAGTTGATGGCAAGCTTGTGGCAAAACGGGTAATGCGGATTAAAGGATGTCCTATTGGCGCACGAAATCTTTTTATACCTGTGCCATTGCTGTTTGGGTTGCCCAGCCCAATGTTTGATATCCGTGATGCATTCCTGTTTATCGTTAACTCTATTCAGAAGGTGTTTAACATTGTTAAATACAGATGGGTGCTAAAACAATAAACAATGCTGGGCGATAGTTACTGCTTATTAGTTTTGCACTGATAAAATAATTACACTGCCATATTACAATTTGCTGTATACTAAAGTTATGAAGAATAGCCCGTATAGAGGACTGCAAGAAGTATTGCAGGTTTTGGGCTGATGCTTTTCAGCACATGAGGAATGGTTGAGTGGTAAAAAATGCTGTCGCCCTGCTGCAATGTTTCTTCTTTATCGTCTAATTTTATCTTCATTGCTCCTTCCAGCATATATAGAAATTCCTCGCCTTCATGTGTTGATAATTCCTCTGTATAATAAACATTACTTTTCAAGGTGACAATAAAAGCTTCCATATGGCGGGATATAACGCCGGAGGACAATGAAAGATATTCATAATCAGGGTGTTCTTTTACTCCGGATATACTTCTCATAATTTTTTTTCTATCGATTTTTCTGATTATGGTGTATGAACGACTTGAGTCTAAGTCAAAAATTGAGCCGGTTGAAACTTTGAGCGCATTGGTTATTTTAATAATTGTTCCTAAATCGGGATAAATTGCTAATGATTCAACATCCTCTAAATATTTATGATCAATACCGGCATTTTTTGCTAACGTTGCACTATCAACACCCTGCATCTGGCGTATTTGACTAATCCGTGTGCCAACCGGTATATTTTCTTCTTCCTTTTGCTCGTTTTCCTGATAATAACCTTTCAGATCATCTAAAAAGTTTTGATAATCTTTGCTTTTTATATTGGATTTCATTATGCCCTCACTACTATATAGTGGATTGAAATACTATACGTTACTGCAGCATTGTCAACAATATTCTTACATTTTGGCAACTATAAATGTTTTGCACCTGTAAAACAAGCTTTACAAGCAACGATGTTTACTAATGATTGTGTTGTACTTATAATAAGTGGTTTATATGGTAGCAATTTGTTATGTAAATTATTTATAAAAGAGGATGTTAATCAATGGTTACTATCTTTAAAAAACAAAATTTACGCATCCATATGATAGGCATTTGTGGAGTGGGGATGAGTGCGCTTGCCGGTATGCTGCAGTCACAGGGACACATGGTTACTGGCTCGGACACTGATGTTTATCCACCAATTAGTACACAGCTTGAAAAATTACAGATACCGGTATGCAAAGGATACAGCTCTGATACTCCGGGAAAAATTAAACCTGATATCGTTATTATAGGTAATGCTATTAGCCGCGGTAATCCTGAGGTTGAACTGGTGCTCAATAACCGGATACCTTATTTCTCGATGGCTGGTGCATTATATAATTTTTTTCTTTATGATAAAGAAGTCATTGGAGTTGCAGGAACACACGGGAAAACAACCACAACATCGTTACTGGCATATATACTTGAACAGGCTGATATGAATCCATCATTTTTTATTGGCGGCATCCCTAAAAATTTTGAAACAAATTATAAGGTTGGCAGCGGCAGGTATTTTGTTATAGAGGCTGATGAATATGATTCGGCATTTTTTGAAAAGATGCCAAAATTTATTATGTATCGTCCGGTGCACTGCATCATGACATCGCTTGAGTTTGATCATGCTGATATATATAACAATATTGATGAGATTGCAGTATGGTTTACACGGTTGCGCAATCTCATTCCTGCAAATGGATATATTGTTTATAATAACGCCTATAGTAATTTAAGCACAATAAATAATGATGCGCTATCCTCAACGGTTAGTTATGGGAAAATGAGCGCAGATTGTTGTTATCGGTATCAAAATGAAGTTCTTACCATTACAATGGATGACATGGCAATCAATGTAACGCCACACATATATGGCGACTTTAATCACCAGAATATAACTGCGGCGGTTGCTATGGCTCTGACCCTTCAAGTTCCTGTTGGGGCGATAGTTATGGCAATCAATTCATTTCAGGGAGTAAAACGCAGGCAGGAGATACTCTTTTCAAATGACTATCTAACAATAATAGAGGATTTTGCCCATCATCCTACCGCTATCAGCAATGTTTTGACACAGGTGTCAGAGCATTACAGCGATGCTGCCATTGTTGCAATCTATGAGCCTCGCTCCGCAACCAGCCGGCGGAATGTATTTCAAGATGAGCTTCCTTTAGCTTTTTCAAAAGCACATAAGGTAATTATGAAACGACCCTATAGATTGGATAAGGTGCCGGCGCACGAACAGATTGATATTGATAGGGTCATTAACAAACTATGCCAGATGCAAATACCAGCCTGTGTTTTAGGGAGTGTTAACGAAATAGTGCAGGAAGCATTTAGTGGATTGAGCAATAAACGCACGGTCATGGTGGTAATGAGTAATGGTGGTTTTGATGGCATATATGAACTTTTGCTTGCTCACACAAAAAATGTATTTGCATGAGTAAATTTTAAAAAAAAAATTTCTTGACATTACATAATTGTTTTATCTAATGCTATCAAGTCATTTGTTGAAATTGTATTATATATGATGATTAAAAAATGTAACATCGTGTTTTATGTGGTATGGTGGTGGCGCCAGGATTACATATATCCGGGCGAGTAAGGAAGTTTTTTACATATGCAAATCCTTGAAGGCTACGGATGCTATATGTTAACCGTAGCTTTTTTATTTTATATAAGAAAATGCATATTTTAAATCTGATTATTTAAATTTATTGTAAGGAGGATTTCATGGCAAAAGATTCAACCAAAATACAATTACCTGAAAGGGAGATGCCCCGTCAATGGTATAATATCACAGCAGATCTGCCAAAACCGTTAGACCCACCCATAAGTCCTGCAACAGGGAAGCCGGTAACACCTGATGAATTGCATGCGATTTTCCCCATGGGACTGATTGAACAGGAAGTAAGCTCAAAACAATATATTGATATACCTGAAGAGATATTGCACATTTACCGACTATGGCGACCTTCACCACTTTTTAGAGCACGAAGGCTGGAGGCGGCATTGGGCACCCCGGCAACTATCTATTATAAACACGAAGGTGTTTCTCCGGCTGGCAGCCATAAGTTAAATACAGCTGTGGCTCAAGCATATTTTAATAAAAAAGAAGGTGTTAAAAAACTATCAACCGAAACCGGAGCAGGGCAATGGGGTAGTGCTCTGGCACTTGCCGGTAATTTTTTTGGTATTGATGTACATGTTTATATGGTACGGGTAAGCTATGAGCAAAAACCATATCGTAAATTTATGATGGAAACATGGGGTGCCAAGGTTACCCCAAGTCCCAGTAATATTACCAATAGCGGCAGGGAAATTTTAAAGCAGGATCCTGAAAGCCCTGGAAGCCTTGGCATTGCAATAAGCGAGGCAGTAGAAGAAGCTGCACAGAGCAAGGATACCAATTATTCACTGGGGAGCGTGTTAAATCATGTCTGCCTGCATCAAACCATTATAGGTCTGGAAACATTAAAACAGTTTGAAATGGTAGATGATTATCCTGATGTAGTTATAGGTTGTGTTGGTGGAGGTTCTAATTTTTCAGGGTTGGCATTCCCATTTGTAAGGGATAAGATCAATGGGAAGGATATAAATATCATAGCGGTTGAACCGTCGGCATGTCCAACATTAACAAAAGGAATTTATACGTATGATTTTGGGGATGTTGCTAAATTGACGCCAATTATGCCCATGTATACATTAGGGCATTCCTTTATACCGCCATCAATCCATGCTGGCGGATTGCGTTATCATGGTATGTCGCCTCTGGTTAGCTACTTGTATCATGAGGGATTAATCAGCGCCATGGCACTGCATCAAAATGAATGTTTTGAAGCTGCAATTTTATTCTCAAAGACTGAAGGTATTATTCCTGCTCCGGAGTCATCCCATGCTATACGGGCAGCCATTATTGAAGCGCAGAAAGCAAAGGAAGAAGGCAAAAAGAAGACTATTGTATTTAATCTAAGTGGTCATGGCCATTTTGATTTAGCATCATATGATAAGTTTTTATCAGGACAGTTAGAAGATTATGATTATCCCAGAGAATTAATTGACAAAGCATTACATGATTTGCCAAAAGTTGTGAAATAATGAAAGTTATAAAAATCAGTGGATGGTATAGCGAGGCTGTTTTAAAACAGCCTTGTTTTTTTATGAACCCCGTAATGATTGAAAGTGGAGGCACATTACAAAGCGCCTGAAAAACTTTTTGTTTTGACATTTGCATTCTGGATTTTTTATTATGAGTTGTTGGACATATTTTTCAATGGAATGATAGTATGAAAAGAATAGTTTTTATTATTTTGCTATGTTTTATGAGCTGTTCTCAAAAACAGTATCAGGACTACATACCCAATACAGCGCAATGTATCTATGATGAATCACATAACAACTCATGGCGTTTTTTTGATCACGGGTATTGCGGCTATTCAACTATTGCACAATTTTTAAAGAACTATGGCATCCCACCGTCTATTACCATAAAACATCTGGATGAATGTATACAACAGTGTTACAGGTCAGGATATACCAACACGCTATTAATACTTTCAGTTGCAAAGTATCAGCAGTTTGATAGTGGTGAGGTAGATGCACTATGTAATTTTGTTAAAAAAGGTGGATTGCTTTTTGTCATTGCTGAGCATGAGAATATGTATAACAGTGCACAATTTTTAAATGCTGTAACTACAAAACTGGGCATACAAATCAATAATGATGCAGCGGGAAACGGTTCCACACCATTACAGTCAATTGATAATCTCAATAATAGTGCATACTCTAAAGTATTTACATTAAAGAATGTTTTGCATATGCTTGCTGCTTCATTATCCGGGATGAATAAAACGAATAGTTCGTTTGAAATTTTATTGTGCGATGACACAACTGATAAGGTCATCGCTGCGGGCTGCATATATGGTAAAGGCAGAATGCTGGTGGTTGGTGACAGCGAGATGTTCTGGAATGGCGATGGTAAGGTTGGTATCAATGCAGGTGATAACAGAGCATTTTTTAAAAGTTGTGTGGAGTGGCTTCTTAAAAAAAGGCTCAATAAGATTGTGCATCACACCACAAATGTCCGTTGTTTTGACCCGGAAAATTCAATGGTTCAGATTGATAATTCATGTTCCGGGATACAATGTTTTATGGATGCACTTAAGGAAAAAATTCCTTCAATTACCACTGATAGTAATATAACAATTGTTGTGCATCCACAGCCACAGTTTACTGTTAAAGAAGGTAAGCGTACCATTGTATTTATTGAACCATATCAAAATCTCATGTCTTCAACGGTATGGGGAAATCAACTGTTAAAGGCTGGAGCAGTAAATCCTTCGGTGTATGTATCGTTTGCAAAGTCTGCAAAAATACAAATTTTGCCGGCGTTTATTACTAATGGCGATAGTAACTATTATATGGTAACTATCGCCCATGATAAAAATTCCTTAGTGTTTAACAGCCTGGCCGCTTTGCTATCCCACCGAAGCGATGGCATGCTTTTCAAAATTCCGTCGGCGTTCTGGGGCGAGGTGGCACATCCCGGTTTGGAGGTTATAAACGATGGTATCCCGATGTATCAATCCAGTGATTATACTGATGCTGGATATATGTATGCTGACAGCAAACTATTGATAGTTGGTGATGCTGATGCTATTGCCAATCAAAATAACAATACACAAACTTTTAGTGCGATAGTTACTATGGTAACAAACTGGATTCAAAAAGGTAGCCTATAACAGTTTATATCTTGACTGAATTGTATGATACTTCATACATGTGATATGAGAAGTTGTATAGTATGCAAAATAAAAGGATGGCACCTATGAAAACGATTACCATTATGCCCTGCCTTGACATGAAAGAAGGGAGAGTTGTGAAGGGTGTTAATTTCATAAACATCAAAGATGCAGGCGACCCGGTTGAGAATGCAGTGTATTATCAACATGAAGGTGCTGATGAGCTTGCCATGCTTGATATTGCTGCGACAGTGGAAAATCGCAAAACTCGTCTGGAATGGGTAAAAAATGTTTCCGGTGTTATTACCATGCCTTTGACTGTTGGTGGTGGAATTAGAAGCATTGAAGATATTGAACTGGTATTGGAAGCTGGCGCATCCAAAATATCAATGAATAGTGCTGCGGTAAAAAATCCTGATAGTATTGATGAAGCCGCTAAACGGTTTGGTACAGAAAAAATAACAATAGCGATTGATGGTAAGCGAAATACCGCTATGCCTTCAGGTTTTGAGGTAGTTGTTGCGGGTGGTACCATATCTACCGGAAAGGATGTTGTAGCATGGGCTATTGAATGTCAATCGCGTGGTGCCAGCGTTATTTTACCCACCAGTATGGATGGTGATGGAACATTACAGGGGTATGATATACCATTTACACGAGCTATTGCTGAAGCTGTGAATATTCCGGTGGTTGCTTCTGGTGGTGCAGGCAAATTAGAACATTTTTATGAAGCAGTGGTTGAAGGAAAAGCCAGCATTTTGCTTGCAGCATCAGTGTTTCATTTCAGGACTTTCACAATAAAGCAGGTGAAAAATTACTTAAGGGGAAGGGGAATAGCTGTAAATTTGTAAATAAATGAGCGGGTGATGGGAATCGAACCCACGCTATCAGCTTGGAAGGCTGAAGTTCTACCATTGAACTACACCCGCTTTAAAACCATATGCACCACTGTGGTGCGATCATACCATTTTGTCAAGAATTTAATACGATGATAATTGCCACCTGTTTTCTTTTCCCACTTATCTTTAGAGCAATTATTTACCCTTATAAGATTATACAATGTTAATAAGTCCGAAGCGATTGCTCATAAAATAAAAAAAAAATACTTGTAAAAACTATCTTTATAATTACAATCTATCAAAATTCTAAATAATTAACAATTTATTTTAAATTATGTATTATATGTAGTGTATACTTTTTTTATTATCAATAATTCAAAAAAGAGGGAATTCAATGGAAACAACATTTTATTCGTTAGCTACAAAAACTAATTTTAATAAGGCTTTAAACCATTTCTACAGGGTTAATGATGTGGTGGATGAGATTGAATCAGGTAGAAATTTTGCAGATGCAGTCAATGTTATGCTGGCTGAAGGGGATTTAACTGTTGACCAGGTATTACCAATGATCGGTGCAATAATAAAAGATAAATATCAGTATTCCTATGATTCATATAATGTACCGGTAACAATTAATGATTTCAGCAAAATAGTTGAAGAAACATCAAAATGGACAGCACTTGATATAATTCTTGTGTATTTTACCGTTAACAGCGAACCTTTTTTAATAAATCCTAAAAATATGATTCATTGGGAACGTGTCAGGGATATTGTTAGGGACCAGCTTATGGTTATTTACGTTAAAAAAAAGAAAGAACCAAATCCAAAAGTGGAAAATGATGCTATAAATGCAATTGAAGAGATGATGGCTGGCAAGGATGTTTTTATCAATAAAGAGTTCATAGATGAAACAGTTGCGGTCCGGGAGGCCAAAAAGCAAATTGCTCCAGCTGAAGCGGCTGCAGCAGGAAAGAAAAATATGACTCCCAAATATGCGGTGACAGTTACCAATGAGTTATTTCACAACGGGAACGTGGAAGCATGGAAGCGTATTATTGAAAGCTTTAAAGTATCGCATCCTGATTTAGACGTCTTGATATTCCATGAAGGTGAAAAGATTAATGATATCAACTCCCTCTTTAAATGGGGAAAGGTTAAACACGGTGATCCAATCTTATTTCAGGTGGTTGGTGAAAATATCAGAAATGTATCAAAATTACAGAAATATCTGTTTGAAGGTGCATCACCCAGGTTTGAACAATTTTTAAAGATAGCAGTAGGAAAAGTTTTAAATCTATTTTAATGTAATGTGCGATAGAACATTTTAAAAGAGAGGGTTGTATGGAAAATATAGTTTTTTTTAATAAAGATTTTACCGGTGTTGATAAAAAGCAATATAAAGAATTGGGAATTAGAGGTCGTCGTGCTGCTGATTTAGCAAAGATGGGTTTGCCAATAGCTCCTGGATTTATTGTTGATGCAGAGTTAACAATGAAATTGCCAAAGGTGAATGTTAAACAGCTTATTAAAAGCTATGTTGATAAAATTGAAAAGGACATGAAAAAAGGGTATGGTGATACTGAAAAACCACTTCTTCTTAAAGTTGTGTTAAGTTCAGATCTTAATGTTCCATTTTTTCCATCAATACATAATGTTGGTTTAAATGATGCAATTGTTACTGCTTTTGCAAAATTTACCGGTGAAGATTTTGCATGGGGTGAGTATAGGTTTTTACTGAGAAGCATAGCCTCAAAGATTTATGGTATTGATGAAAAAGAACTGGATGAACTGGAAGGGAAGCTCCCCAAAAACGCAAAAGCAAAAGAATATAAAGAAGTAGTTACAAAATATAAAAAGTTTTTGGGGGATAAGTTTAGTGAGGATGTATATGATCAGTTAGGCCTTATTTTGAAAGGGGCTGCTGCACGGTACTGTGATTCGGATATTGATGTTGATGATTCACTGGCAATAACTATTCAGGCAATGGTGTATGGCAACTTTGGCCAGAATTCCTTTGCAGGAAATTATTTTACCCGCAATATTATTACCGGTGATGCACTTATTCAGGGCGATTTTTTGCAGAATGAGTTTGATGTTGACCGTGGCACTCCAAAAGATATTGCAAAGATTGATAAAAAATACTATGATAAATTAGTTGAAATTGCAAAAAAAGTTGAGGATAACTTTAAAGAGATACGGAATATCAAGTTTACTATTGAAGAGGGTAATTTTTGGCTCATTGAACAGCGCGAGGTTGATGAAAAATCAACTCAGGCACATATAAAGACACTCCTTGATCTTAATACACGTAAGGTTGTAAGTTCAAATTTTTTAATTGAATCTATTAAGCCCAGTCAACTTAATGAACTTTTACACCCTGTTATTGATCCCCGAACAACAAAGAATGTAAAGTCTATAAAAGGTGGAATTGCCGGGTCAACCGGTGCAGCAATAGGACGAGTATTCTTTTCAACCGACAAGCTGCTGGAAGAATACAAACGTTCGGTGATGCATGGTGGGGATACCAACCTTATACTTGTTATGCCTGCAACCTATGCTGAGGATGTTAAGGCAATTGAGGTAGCCCGTGGGGTTATTACATCAGAAGGTGGCTTTTCTTCACATGCTCCGGTTGTGGCACGAAGCTTAGGTAAGGTTGCAATGGTGCAGCCTGAGATAAAGATTAGAGGGAATTCGTTTACACTGGCAGGGAAAACCGTTAAAGAAGGTGATTATGTTTCGATTAATGTTCCTTATTATGAACCGCCTACCATTTATCTTGATAAAGTTGGCTTAATTGAACCTGATTTTGAAAAGAATGGTTTAATTGACTTTTTAAAGATAGTCCAAAGCTTCATTAAAGACTTTGATGTACGTGCAAATGCTGATCAGCCTCGTGATGCAAAAGTTGCAAAGATGTTTTTTGCAGATGGGATAGGATTATGCCGTACTGAACATATGTTTTTCAATGAAAAACGAATCATGAAATTTCGTGAAATGATATTATCTGAAACTGAAGTCGAGCGAAGAAAGGCATTGGATGAGTTGAAACCAATGCAGAGAAGCGATTTTTATGAATTATTTAAAATTATGCAGGGACATCCAGTTACTATACGGCTTTTAGATGCTCCTTTACATGAGTTTCTGCCAAGAACTGATGATAGCATGAAAGACTTCATACAATATATGAAGTCGCGTAAAAAAGGCATGTCTGATGCTGAAATTAGAATCAGGTGTGAAGAGCTATCTGAAATGAATCCAATGCTGGGACATAGGGGCTGTCGTGTAGCAATTACGTATCCTGAAATTTATGAAATGCAGTGCAGAGCAATTTTTGAAGCGGCATGCATGTTAAAGAAAGAAGGAATTGATGTTGTTCCCGAAATTATGATACCCATTGTCATGAGCGAAACCGAAATTAAGTTTATTAAAAATGGCAAAAGAATTGAAGGGAAAACAGTTAAAGGTATACGGGATATAAAAGATGAGGTAGTTGAAGAGTACGGCATCGATGATTTGGAATATGAAGTTGGCACAATGATTGAATTGCCTGCTGCTGCTGTTGGAGCAGGACGAATAGCTCAATATGCTGAGTTTTTTAGTTTTGGTACCAATGATCTTACTCAAACTACCTATGGATTATCACGCGATGATATAAATTCGTTTTTCCCAAGCTATTCGTTGTATGACCTGATTCCCAATAATCCGTTTAAGGTATTGGGGCGTGAAGTTAAAGAGCTTATTGAAATGGCTTCAACTCGTGGAAGCCTAACTCGTCCAGATATCACCATGGGGCTTTGCGGTGAACATGGAGCTGACCCGGATAATATTGAATTTTGTATGAATGTTGGTTTGAACTATGTTTCCTGCTCACCGTATGCAATACCATTGTCAAAGTTAGCGATAGCTCAGTTGAACATTAAAAACGCAAAGAGTAAGTAAGTTATCGATAGTTACTGTACAGTAACTATCGCTCATACTAAAATAAAAAGGCTGCTTTACATAAGCGGCCTTTTTATTGCTTACAGATTTTAGAATGTGGGTTCTTTTATAATGTTATTTTGGAAAAGTGCATGGAAAGGCAATCAAATAAAAGAAGCTGATTTGCTGTAATGGTGCCTAATCCTGTTACAAGTTTAATTGCTTCAAGGGCTTGAAGTGTGCCCATAATACAAGGTGTAACGCCAGCTACTGGAATTGGCTTCTTGATGCTTTTCTTTGGTAGAAAACACGATAAGCATGGAGTTTGGCCTGGAAGTATGACTGTAAGCTGGCCGCTGAATCCTTCCACTCCGGCGTGGATTAATGGCTTGTTTTGTTGTACGCATGCCTTGTTGAGAATATGGCGTGTTTCAAAGTTATCCAGGCAGTCCAGAATGATGTGTGCTTTTTCTATGAGTGTATAATGGTGTCATAATCGCAGAGTGTGATTGTACCAAACCCGGCTACTGCACAGTATAATGATGCGGTACTTGCAAGCCCACCAGCTCCTGCAATAAAGATGTGGGTTTTCTTTATTTTTTCTTGAGATTCTTTGCCCCAGCCTTTGATAATGAGCTGACGCTGGTAGAGTTCAAGTTCTTCAGGTGTTAGCATAACGAATCCTTATGATATGGATTAAATAATTGTTAATGTTTTACATTCTAAAATTGATTTGTTACTTAACGAAAGTATTCAATATAAGAAAAGTCAATTATATTTTAAATTCTATTTGAAGAATCCACATATCAATGACATGGAAAATAAGGTAAACTATTTGATGTAAATTGCTTGACGATATGTATAAGGTAATTATGAAAACAAAAATATTGTTATTCTGAAAAATTTTTATACTATATAGTTTTGATATGCAATTCTTTAACTTTGAATAAAGTGAGGTAAAACGTAATGATGGGTAAATATAAGGTGAAGTATTTTATAATAATTTTTTGGATATTAATTTTCCCTGTTGCCTTGTATTTTTTTGATAAATATATCCCTGTTAACATTTCTTTGAATTTATTAATTTTATTGTTTTTCATAGCTTTACTTTTATATGCCATCTATGTTTATTCGAATAAGAAAATCAGGATATTTATAATTGGTTTATTGATAATTTCAATAATTCCATCATTTTTTATAATTTCTGCTTTTTCTATAACTAACACAATTTATCATAGAAGTGATTTTGATGTTATTTTCACAACGGATTTAGATGAATCATTAGAATTTATTCATCAGTTTGTCAATTTTAAGATTATCATGTTACTTATAGCATATTTTGGCCCTATGCCATTGTTTTTTAAAATGAAAGATATACAGATGGAATTAAATAATAATAAGAGAAAATTGATTGTAATGGGTTCTTTCTTGGTTTTGATTTTGATTTTCACAGTGAATTGGAAATTATTACAAAAGGAATATCATGTAGTTGATTTTTATAAATCATATTATCAGTTTATCAATAATAAAAATTATGAAATAATAAAAGCCAAGAGGGCTGACCTTAAATGGAAAGATAAGGTGACATGTGATTTAAAAATACGAGAACATAAGTTATATGTCTTAGTAATAGGTGAATCGCTTTCACGAGCACACATGCAGATATATGGATACCAACGAGAAACAAATCCCCAATTAATAAAAATTAAAGATGAATTATATATTTTTAATAACGTCATATCACCAGCTGTAACAACAGTAGATGTTATGAAATATGTTTTAAGTTTTGCTAATTTAGATCATCCCGAATATTTTATTGAAAAGAGAAATGTGGTAAATCTTTTTAATGATGTGGGATTTGAAACTATATGGATAGGAAATCAAAGTTTGCGGGGTAACAGAAATAATGTTAGCCATAGCATTGTTGCTCGAGAATGCAACCAATATTATGACGTTTCATCAGAAACCGATGAAGTTGTTATAAATAAACTTGATACAGTGCTTACTGATGAACCACATAAAAATTTGTTTATAATAATTCATCTGAGGGGATGCCATACAAAATATAGTTCACGGTATTCCGATATCTTTAATTATTTTAATCATAAAAAAATCCCTATCCCATATGATTATGGATTAGATGATAAACAAAAACTTATCATTGATGAATATGATAATAGTGTAAGGTTTAATGATTATATTATTTACTCAATTATTAAACGTGTAAAATCTCACTGTAAATATGCATGGGTAGTTTACTTTTCTGATCATGGTGAAGAACTTTTTGAATTCAGAAATATGTTCGGGCATAATAGTAGAAACTTCTCAAAGTATATGTGTGAAATACCATTTATTGTATGGGTTTCAAATGAGTACAAAAATGCTAATAAAAGTTTTTTTGAAGACATCCCAAAATATCTAAATAGAGCATATAGCACTGAAAATGTTATATATAGTATCGCAGATTTATCAAAATTAAAATTTACTGATTTTGATGCAAGTCTTAGTATATTTTCAAAACAATATACGAATCATTTGAGAAAGGTTTATAATATTGAGTATGAAAAGATTCCTCCAATTACAACTGTAAATGGTTTTAAATAAGGGACAATCATTGATTAAGAATTTATTAGTTGACTTTATTGTAGCTGAATTAAATTTAGAAGCAACAACAAATTTAATTTCTTATTTTCATTGCGCTTTTCTATTGATTAAAACAAAAACACAGAAAGGAGAATTCCTTTAATGCCATTGAAAGTAAAATACGACTTTAATGATCTCATGGAAAAACTGGGTGGCAAAGCAATGCCGCTTTGTAATTTTTGTGGTACCTGTATAGGGGTATGTGCTTCCAATGCCCTTTCTGCAGATTATGAAAAAGGGCGTCCGGTGTTTGATATATCTAAATGTACTACCTGTAGCTTATGTTATAATAATTGTCAGGGTGCAGGTGTTAATTTTAGCGAACTTGATAATCATTTTAGATTAGGTGAAAGATATGACAACTACCTGGGAAGTTATAAAAAGTGTTTTTTGGGACATTCACTGGATGATATGATAAGAATACAAGGAGCCAGTGGTGGTTGCGTTACCCGATTATTGGTGTATATGCTGGAGGCAGGAGTGGTTGACGGAGTAATACTTCCCCGTCAAAAAGCTGATCAGCCATGGTTGTTTAAACCTGAAATAATTACTAATGTAGAGACTGTTAAAGCATCTGCTCAATCAAAGTATTGCCTTATACCAACCAATGAAATTTTAAAAACGCTAAAAGGGAAAAAAGGAAGATATGCAATCGTTGCTCTTCCATGCCAGATACATAGTTTAAGAAAACTTCAGCACGAGCATAATAAAAACGCTCAAAAAATTGAATATATATTATCGTTGATTTGTGGGCATAATATGGAGTACGGTGCAACGACATTCGGCATGAAAAAACTTAATATTAAAAAAGAGGATGTCGTTGATATAAAGTATAGGGATTATGGTGATTGGCCCGGTGGACTTTCTTTTTATCTTAAAAATGGTGAACGCAAAGGTATCAATTTTTTTAACTATCACTATTTAAATGCCGTGTACCTGCCAAACAGGTGCAGGTTATGCCCTGACTATTATGGCAACTATTCAGATATCAGCTTTGGCGATTCATGGCTTTTACGACTTTTAGGGCGAGGCATGAATGAAAAAGGTATACCCAAAGGTTGGTCAAGCATCATTGCAAGGTCACAGAAGGGACTTTCTCTTTTAGAGGCAGCTCAAAAGGCTCATGCTCTCTATTTAGAAGAAATAGAGCCTCCAGAAATTCATGAATCATTCCCATTTAATATCTCATATAAGCTCAATGGAATTTTTGTAAGGTTGCAGTTTGCCAAAAAGAAACCTGAATTCATTGGGCTTGCAAAACCAGAAAAACTTGATCGATATCTGTATCATTTTATATATAATATTATATTGATTCTTGGTTCAACCAGTGTTTTTAAATTCTTTTTAAGTATTATGCCTTTAAATTTTAATCTTTTTTTAATAAAAAATTTTAAAAAGTTAATGGGATATAAACCCAATGCCAGGGACAGGGTTTTGCAGTATAATGAAAAGTCAAATGTTTAACAATTTTATAATGGACATTTCAAAAAATATTTTTATATTTTTGTGTGCGATAGTTTTCTTAAAAACAAAAGCTACTTGATAAGGAATAATTATGAGTGAGCAATATTACTTTACCCTTAAAGGATTCTGGAAACGAGTCAAACAGGAATATGACTATTACACCAGGCGGCCATGGACTTTAAAACAGGTTGGAGAATTTTGGGATACTGTCAATGATTATGATGCTGTCAATGAACAACTGTATACGTATCATAGAAGATTTACCAATTCTTATGAGCTTGCATATAAACATCTAAAAAAAGATACATACAATATGATAGATATCCAGGCTCGAAGTGGCAAAGGCAGTTTATTCTGGCATGAAAAGGGGAAGGTCACAAGCTCTGTATGTGTTGATTTTTCTGATTTTTTAATTTCTCTTGCTGATAAACGATTGAACAAAACAGGATTACAATATTCTATTGTTAAAGTTCTTAATTTTCCATTACCGTTTAATGATGGACAATTTGATCTGGTTTGTTCGTATGAGACTATTGAACATATTTATGATTACTCTGCCTTTTTTGATGAACTTGTGCGAATCATGAGTAAAGATGGAATAATGATTTTGACCTGCCCCAATCGTATGTGGGAATGGGTTCATTGGCTTTCAGCAGCAATCAATATAAATCATAGTGAAGGTCCACATCGTTTTTTGAAAAGAGGCGAGTTGATTCAATGCATAAAGAAAAATCGCATGGAAATTCTTGAAGAAAACAGTACTATTATCCTTCCCTTCAATAATAAACTATCCATAGTAATCAATACATTTTTAGAAAACTATCTCCCGGAGTTCATTAAACGAATGATTGCTTTGCGGAGGACTTTTATTCTTAGCAAGGGAGATGCATAGCAATAACCTTGAAGAAGTTTATAATATATTTGCTTGTTTGTTTTTTTGTGTATTTTGTTATTTTTATGATAATAGATTGTTATGCTGAAAAAAAGTATGCTATACTATGCAATACTATCAATACTCCATTTGATTCTGCCGTGGTTTTTTTTAATGATTTTGAAACTCATGATACAATTGATGATGAATCTTTGAGGAGGCTATCTATTGCAATTGTATTATATAAACAACGTGTGATAAACAATATAATTTTCTGCGGTGGATGGCGACCTTCAATACATACTTCAGGTTCAAAATTAATGGCTACCATGGCAAAAAAAATGGGAGTGGAAAGAAACCATATTTATTATGAAACACATTCAAGGGATACGGTGCAAAATTGGAAAGAAGCTGAAAAAATTATAATTGCCAGAAGTT
>JAKPOE010000064.1 GCA_029548025.1 Spirochaetota bacterium | reverse complement strand
TGTTGCCCAACGTGCATACGAGATAAACTCAAAAGCTATACAGACGTCTGATTCAATGCTTGCCACTGCAATTGGATTAAAACGATGACGTATCGATTTTTCATTGGTGTCATTAGCATCTGTTTTATTTTTGTTTATTCGAATGCTTTTGCCGATGTTGTGCTGTATTTAAAATCGAACGTCATAGCCAATGATAAAATCACCATTGGCGATATAGCTCTTGTAGACGGTGATGAGGACATCAAGAGCATTGAAAATATTGAATTGCCGGAATCGTCTAAAAAAGATGGTTATTTTACCAAAGATGAAGTTTTCCAGTGTATAAAAAATTATGTAAAAGGGCTTACTATTATCCATGGCTACTCTGTTAAACTGATAACCGCAGATGGTTCATTTTCAAACAGTCAAGATTCATACAATGAACTATCGCCCATGATGAAACGTCGTACCGTAAGCAAAGGTGATTTTGTCATGGTAAAACTTATTAAGAAATCAATTGCTATTGAGTTGATGGGCAGGTCGATGCAAAGTGGTACAACAGGCGATGAAATTACAGTGACACTACAAAATGGCAAGGTTGTCACCGGAACAATTCATGACGATATTATTGAGTGTAAGCTATGAAAAAAATATTTGTGGCGATAGCTCTGGTTATTGCATCTTCAGTATATGCTGATACAATCTGGAAAGATAAAAACCTTTATACAGCACAGGATGCTATTAAAGTAGGTGATATATTTACTATTATTGTTACGGATATATCGCAGATGCGATTTACTTTGACACTTGCCAATAACGATGCTTTTACGGTTACTTCTGCGCCTGATGGCACCATAACACCTTTTTTACCTCAGATAAATGCCAGCAGACATGCTACCAAAAATAATACCACAAATTTGCAGCACAGGGGAAATATAGCAATCTCAATAGCTGCAACAGTACAGGAACGTCTGGCAAATGGTAATTTTAGAGTAAACGGCACAAAAACATTTTCATTTAGTGGCGTAACAACCATTTTTAATGTCTCAGGAATAGTTAATCCTGCTTCTATAAAAGGTGGTACAATTAATTCCAGTGACATCGCTAATTTAGTACTGCAGATACAGGGTGTTAAAGAGAGTGTACGTATAACACGAGCACCATTGAAGGAAGGCGAATCGGCTTCATATACATTAACCGAACAGGAAAAACAGCAGATTATAATTCAATACTTACAAAGAATATTGGGCGAATTAACACAATAATAGCTATGAAAATGGTAAACAAAATAATTATTGCATGTAACCTGATTTTATTTTTTCATGTGAGTATAAATGCACAGGTTGCTGTAAAGATTAAAGATTTAATTGCAATTGATGGATTAAAGGAAAACCAGATTTACGGTTATGGGCTTGTTATAGGGTTGCAGGGTACCGGTGATACCAAGGTTGCGTTAACCCGGAGCTCGCTTATTAATGTTTTAAAAAATTTAGGGCTCAGTAATGAAAATATTAATTCAAAAAATATTGCTGCAGTGCTTATTACTGCAACATTGCCACCATATGTCAGGGTAGGCGATCGTATTGATGTTATTGTGTCATCCATTGGTGATGCAAAATCACTTGAAGGCGGAGTGCTGTTACAATCTTCACTCAAAGGAGCTGATGATGTTACGTATGTTGTAGCACAGGGCATGCTATCTATTACAGGTGATAAACGTAAAGGTGCCACTATTGGAAAAATTGTTTCCGGTGGTATTGTTGAACGTGAAATATTGCCTGAGGTTGTTGTTAATGGAACTATTAAGTTTT
The DNA here is from genome assembly GCA_029548025.1 of Spirochaetota bacterium. The sequence continues at coordinate 1,065 of JAKPOE010000064.1, read as the reverse complement.
CATTATTAAACTTTGATTTTTCAGTTGCAGAAGAAATCAAATCAGCAATTGAAAAAAAATATCCAGATGCCAGGCCAATTATTGATAAGGGTTTTATACAGTGCAGCTTGCCTCAAAATATAACTACTGCGGAATTTATATCAACTATAGAAAATATTGAAGTAGTGCCAGTGTATAGCGCACGTGTTGTAGTCAATGAAAGCAATGGCACAATAGTTATGGGAGGTGATATCAGGGTGTCACAGGCTGTTATAAGCAAATCCGGTGTAACCATAACCATTGAAGAAACTAATAAAAAGGGCAGCCTTTATTTAATGAAAGATGCAGCAACCGTCAAGGATCTGGTAGATTCGCTTAATTATATTGGGATGAGTACTCATGACATCATAGCCATACTAAAAGCTATGAAACAAGCAGGCTGTTTACATGCAGAGTTGATTGTTCAGTGAGGTTATTATGGATACAATAAAGAACATTATAGAAGGTCAAAAAACAATTTCATCCATCAATAAACAAAGGGATATTGAACAAAAACTTAATGCAAATTCCTCACCATTTAAATCCATGCTCCATGAAGCTATTGTACAAAAACAAAATAATGATAAGCCAGTTGACAGAAAACTAATGGATGTATGTATTGAGATGGAATCATTGTTTGTATCTCAGATGCTTAAAGAGATGCGAAAAACAATTCATAAAGAAAATGACCTGCTCTATGGCGGCATGGCTGAAGATATATTTGAAGATATGCTCTACAATGAATATGCACTCCAGATGTCAAAAACAGCAAATCTTGGAATAGCAAAAACCCTCTATGACCAGTTAAGTAAAAAGTAGCTATAATTTTATTGTATCTCCAAAAGTTTTTTTTAAAGATAAAAATTTTAAAGATAAATCAAAATACCTGAAATACCTGAAGAAGAATTAACGCCGACAGTGAGAGTGTTGCTTGCTATAATCAGCCAATGCATGCAAATCATTGAGGCACAGCGCAAGGAGATTCAGCTCTTAAAGGATGAGATAGCCCGATTAAAAGGGAGGAGTCAACGGCCAAAGATAAAGGCA
>JAKPOE010000051.1 GCA_029548025.1 Spirochaetota bacterium | reverse complement strand
CCTTCTTCTTTTGCAGCCTCTGCTCTTGTCACAGTTTCACTATCGCATTTTCCACTGCAACAACATGATGATGCTTCTTCTTTTTTGTTTTTCTTATCAAACAATGCCATAATAGATCTCTCCTCTGTGTTAATATTAGTTTATAAAATAAGGTAAAATATATAAAATCCTATAAGTATAATCTATCACCTTTACCGACAACAACAGGAAGAAGAGCTATCATCACAGGAGCAGCAGGATTCCTCCTTAGCTTCCTTAGTTTGATTAATGTTTGGCGGCGTCCATTCTGTATCTTCTCCTACATAAGTAATTGCTCCAACAGGACAACGGTTTCCGCAGCCATGACAGTGTTCAATGCACGCTTCAGGATTTTTAACAACAGGAGAAGGAGCTTTTTTAATGTCATAGACACCATGAGGACATTCCGTTACACATGTACCACATTCTGTACATACCATATAATCAATAACCGGGTACCATACTTTTGTCATATTTAAATCCTCCTATATTATAATCGTCTGAAATACGTTGAATAAATAACCAACAATTACTATGCCTGCTGTGCAAATGGCTATAAACAAAGCAAGCAGTCTGGGCTTTACAGCCTTTCGCAGCATAATCATCGAAGGCAGCGACAATGTTGTCACAGCCATTATAAAGGAGAGTACTGTTCCAAGTTTTGCTCCTTTGAAGAATAATGCCTCTGCGATCGGTATCGTCCCAAAAATATCCGCATATATTGGAATGCCAATGAGTGTTGCAAGAATCACTCCAAAAGGGTTTTTGCTTCCCAGCACAGTTACTATCCATTCCTCAGGAATCCAGTTGTGAATCAAAGCTCCTATACCAACTCCAATCAGGATATAAGGAAACACTTTCTTAAATGTTGAAATCATTTGCTCCTTTGCATAGGTCAGGCGCTCTCTTCTTGTAAATTCAGGTGGTTCAATATCTACACTGCCGGCTGGTAAAATAAAACTTTCCACATATTTTTCCATATGCAATTTTTCAATTATAGTACCACCAATAATTGCTATAATTAAGCCTACTATTACATAGATAACAGCAACTTCAACGCCGAAGATACTCATCAGCAAAACAAGAGAGCCGAGATCAACCATTGGTGATGAAATAAGAAAAGAAAAAGTTACACCGAGAGGCAGACCGGCAGATGTAAAGCCAATAAACAGAGGGATTGATGAGCAGGAACAAAACGGTGTAACTGTACCGAGTAAAGCTGCAATAGTATTAGCCCCTATGCCGTGGAAACGTCCTAATATTTTTTTGCTACGCTCTGGAAGGAAATAACTCTGAATATAGCTTATCACAAAAATTAAAAAGCATAACAGAATTGTTATCTTTATCACATCATAAACAAAAAACTGAATACTTCCTATCCAGCGATTGGATATATCTAAACCTGATGCTGATAATCCATTACCGATTAATTCATTTAACCATTTCATGCCCAGTATTTGATTTAGAAAAAAATCCCATATAACCTTTATTGTGCTCATCAAATAATATCCTCAATCACATAATCCTCAATTTCAAAATAGAAATACAATCAATATAAACAATAGTTATTGTTTATATTGATTCTCCTTTTCGGAGATATTGTTTATTGCTGTTAGTTCTCTCAGAAGGCTAATAGCGTATTTGCTTCCCTGTTTAGAAATTTTATAATAAGTCCATTTGCCATCCTGCCTGCTTTCAACAATACCAGATTCAACAAGAATTTTCATATGATAGGATAGTGAAGACTTAGGTGTACCCCATTCTTTGGACAGTATTTAGGCGTATTTAAGGTGAAATTATTCATTTTAAATATTTACTAAAACTGGGTTCACTGTTGCAATTTGTTCCTGACTATCTTGACTATAATATACTTCTGCAG
>JAKPOE010000045.1 GCA_029548025.1 Spirochaetota bacterium | reverse complement strand
GTTGAAAACCAGGCTACCGATAGAGCCTTTAGAATTGGGCAGAAAAAAAATGTCTTTGTACACAGGTTTGTTACTAAAAGTTCATTTGAAGAAAAAATCAATGCCATGATTCAACATAAAAGAGAGCTGAACGATTTAGTGATAACCGAAGGCGAAACATGGCTTACACGGCTCAATAAAGATGAACTGCTTGATTTGCTTGGATAACATTGTTTATAAAAGCCTATTTTTACTATTCCATTCCATATTTTCTTTGCTGTTTAAACCTATAATACCCGCTGTCCTCTTCAGCTTTTATTGTAGCTGCTTCATCACCAAAATATTTCATGCGCAAACTATCAAGCCGTTTGTCAAGCTCTGACCCTGTATAGTGCTTTTCCAGCTCTGTACGCTCGGTCATATACTGCATACCGGCATCCCAGCGCTGATCTCTAACCTGATCCAATTCATCCCAGCGCTGCAATGCTGCATTATCAAGCCCCATTGCCTTGCGTAGCTCTTTTAGATTTTCCTTACGCTCTTCGGGAGCCATAGCTGCAAGATCTTTTTGTATACCTTCAACATCAAGAAAGGTATTCATAAGCTCCTGCTGTTTGCGGGCAACACTATCGGGAGCACCATTTTTATATGCTTCTTTAATACTATCTTTATATAAAGTCAACTTTTCGTTAAATGTCATGTCGTTGCTATTCTTGATAGTGTCAAGTGCGCTGTAGATGGGCTCGGTTTGTTTTTCTGCTGCCCATACATCTTCGGCATCCTGCCCAAAAATTTCATATCGCTTTTTCCACAACATGTCGCGTCTATCCTTTGTATCCATCTTTGCCAGATCACCATTGTTGTCCTTTAGCCACGTATCATACTTATTCAACTTTTCAAATGTATCAAGTATCTCGTTTTCCATACCAGGAAATATCTCACGCACCATAGCATACAGATATACAACCCAATCATCCGGATACATCTGCATAAGATAACTTCTTAACTTTTCAATTAACATTACCTGAGTATACTTATGGTTGATTGTTTTCCCATATTTATCTCTGAAATACTGTATAACATCCTGCATATCAAAATCAGCATGGAGCCGTGCTTGTAATTCTTCATCAGCTTCAAATGCTTTTAGCAGCATATTCACCGGTGGTACCACCCCACCATTCTTTATATAATCAATACGCGATTGCACCGTATCGCTTTTATGGAATATAATAAAAGCTATTCCCACAAATATGAATAATACTATCATCCCATACCAATATTGTTTTTTCATACTTTTATCCCCATAATGTAATCATGGTATCATTGTTTTAGTGCGAATCATGTCATGTATACTATTTAACCAGGTTTTTATACTTCCATGCTACAAATAGTATTTGACAGCAACATACCATTCAACAGTAACTATCGCCAAAGCATTATGCCACACTTACTTTTTACCTGCCCTCATCTAAAAAAATCCTCCTCCACTGTATGGAGAAGGATTTTTATGAAAGTGCGCTGTACTATACAATTAATCGTAGTTTGCTATATAATCAAATATTGCTGCATAAAACTCCATTTCATCAAATGTATCAGGCGGCAAACCAATAACATCCAGGTGATCCTGATTTATCAAATCGGCAGTTGAAGTCATCTGAGCGGCATTAGGATAATTGATATTGCCAACATATCCTAAATTAGTATCGGTTGTACAATAATCCTGTCCTAAAAATACCTCGGTGTATTTTAGCCTGTAGCCCATCTGCTGCGAGTTAATGCCAACCATACCATCATCATCCCAATCATTTTTAATACCATTGCCACATCCTCCTGCGCCATCATTATCACCGTCATCAACACAGTAACCATTGCCATCTATGTCATAGAGAGCTCTGACAAAGAGCAATGCCGGGTTAAGATCCGCACTCTGCTGTGCTGTTATCAACGAAACGTAGCGTGCTGCATACGTTGATGAAACAGGATAATTTTGATTGAATACCTTGGCACCGGTGATTACACCATCATTGGGGTCATAATCATCATAAGTAAATTGTTTCAAAGCTGCAACAGCATCATTACCTGACTTATAAACAACATTTCCATAGACATTAAATAAAAATTCAACAATTTTGCCCAATGTCCCCTTTTGAAGAACAAACTTCCCTAATGGTGAACCCCGATGTGGTGATGAAATGCTAACCATCACCTTTACTACCTGATATCCCTTATGCTGATACAATACCTTAGCAGCCTTACGGATATCCATGCCCCCCTGTGAGTGTCCTACCAAATTTATATAACGAGTACCGGTTGTTGCCATATAGCTTTCAATCTGATTGGCTAACTGCGTACCACGATATTCAGAACTTTGAAATGGCTGCATCTGTGCAATAAATGATTTCTGACCTGAATTAATGTTAGCATTACAGGTAACCTCTAAAAACTCATCACAGGGATCACCAACAAAAACTCCGTAATCATCGCCCCAATAGTCATATCCCAGAATATTGTCAAAACCAGCCATACCGTGTGCAAATACTACCGGATAGGTTGTTCGTGCTACTGACGCAAACACACCATACGGGGTCAGAGCGATAGTTACCAGTAAAACAATAATGAATAGCAAACCTTTCTTCATAATGACGCCTCCTTAACTCTCTGTAAACAACAAATATAATAATAAATACCGTCTATATGGTATATACTAATATAGAAGCAGAAAAAGTCAAGAAATAAATACCGACTGGTTAGAATTTTTTTAATTTTATTGTAAAAATGCTGAAATTTACCATGCCACAGCATTGGTATTGAGTATTTTATTGTGTAGTTATGATTGCACAATATTCGTTATTACTTTTTTATGATAACATGCATCACGGTTTTGGGAGGGCTTCATGAGCATAGAAACAACAACATGCATTTCATTTGAGCACTTAGAACTTTTGCAGAGTCATGCACAGCGCTATGATATGTCACTACGGACGTTTATATCAGGGATGGTGAGCTTTGCTGCTCAGTGCGAAAAGGTTAGCACACAATCGTTTAAACAGCTTTCCTATAGAGAAAAAGGTACTGCATGGAAGCGATTTCATCTGGTTTTGTTTGATGACGAGTATGAATTTTTCATGGATGTGAAGAAGGTGTGGAAGATGTCGCTGGCAAAGGTTATTGCATACTGTCTGGATAATGTACTGTTTGAATTTTTAGCAATTCTTGATGGAATGGGAGATGATGACTATACCGATAACTATCGGCACAGTGGCTACACATTTTGCTTTTATAAGGAAAAAGATATTGTTTGCTGCAAATTTTACTGGGGACCACACCCGGACCTACTACGAAAATCACCAATAACATCATAAAAAATTATATCGTTATAAAAATAAAATAAATTATCTTGATTTATTATATATGAGTTTGCATTCTGTCTCAAGCTAACAAATTAGGGTTTAATATGTATGAAAAATATCCTTCTTTATTCTGAAACTTTAGCACAGGTTGAATATTCCCCAACACATCCTTTTAAACCAATGCGTGCAAAGCAGATGCTCGATCTTTTAAACAGATATGGATTATTGGAAAATACCGAAATAATAGAACACCCTGTCCTTGACGAAGAACTACTATATCTTTTCCATACACCTGATTATATACATGCTCTTAAAACATGTGACCATGGTGAATTTGATATTAACCTCTTGACCTATGGATTGGGCACACATGATAATCCTATCTTTAAAGGGGTATACAATTTTTCATTACAAGCCTCAGGTGGTACTTTTTTAGGAGCTACAAAATTAGTTGATACTGATGCTACTTTTGTTTTCAATCCAATTGGTGGATTTCACCACGCAATGAACGATCATGCCGAAGGTTTTTGTTATATCAATGATATAGCCATAGCATTAAAACACCTTATACACAATGGTTTGCGCTGCGCTTATATTGATATTGATGTTCATCATGGTGATGGCGTTCAAAGCGCATTTTACGATGATAACCGGGTACTTACTATTTCAATCCATGAAAGCGGACAATTCCTTTTCCCGGGAACAGGGTTTGAAAATGAGATTGGTGAAGGCGCAGGGTATGGTTATAATGTCAATATACCACTGTTAAAGGACACCGATGACGAAATATATATCTATGCATTTGAAGAAATTGTCCCACCATTATTGCAAAGTTTTAATCCAGACATTATTTGTATTCAGGTTGGCGGCGATAGTCATAAGGATGATCCTTTAGCCCATCTCAACCTCACCAGCAACGGATATCAAAAAGTGCTAACGCTTATAAAACAACAGTCTAAAAAAATATTGGGAACAGGCGGAGGAGGCTATAATCTGTATAAAACGGCAGCGCTGTGGACTTTAGCATGGTCAATTTTTACCGGCATAAAACCAATGGATAATTTTATGGGTGTTATTGGCGGAATGATGTATGGACCTGAAGCTGATGCTGGTTCTCTATTCGACAATCCCTATTCTGTTGGTGGATTAACAAAGGATAAATGCTTTGACTATGCACGCGATGTTGTTGCTTACATTAAACAATCTGTTTTTCCCATTCATAATATCTGATTGTCGCTATAATCGTTTTATTGTTGCCTCTACACCGTTAAGTGCTACCAGTATTGACGCATAATATCCTCTTTTCAGACTGCCGGTATTGACCACTGTAGTGTTACCCAGTTTCCCGATACCACATGCTTCGTGTATATGTCCGCATATGCATAAAGTAATATTGTGCTCACAACAAAATTGTGCAACCGAGTTGCTTCCCGCATGCGTTTTAAATAGCGTCCTGTCACACATGTTCTTAGGGGGGGTGTGTGATACCAGCACCTTTGCAGGAAGATGGTTAATATGTTCAAAACCTTTATGCAAATATTCATGTATTTGCTCTTCGGTATATTCTATCGGAGTGGTTAAGGGCGTTTTAATTGAACCACCTACCCCAAAAAATCCTACATCATCCACTATTGCAAAACCTGCATGGATTGAGTATGGCGATAGAAATTCTTGAATCAGGCTGCCGTCCCAATTGCCATGTACCGCCAGCACTGGTTTATTAATCCAGGCGATAGTTCTTTTATATGCATGCCAGTTAGTATACCACATCACAGGTCCAATATCACCAGCAATAACAACAACATCGCTTGATTCAATCTCGGGCTGTAAGCGATAAATATTTTCATAGGCTCTGTGTATATCACTGAAGGCGCAAATTTTTATCATTATTTACTGTCCAGATTTGAAATTTTGATAGCAAACCATAAATAGAATGAAAAAGCGGGGCAAATATAGTAAAAGTCAAGAATTATATATAGAATATATCTTTAAGAAAGTTTTCCTCTTTGAAGCAATATTTAAACTATATTCCCCTATCCTCGTCAAATATTTCTGCCGGAATCAACACACCAAAATACTTTATAGCAGAAACAAGCCTGTCACATTCATCAACCTGGGGTAATATTGCACATTCAAACGGTTCTTCATACTCCTTATAAATGTATAATTGTGCATTTTTCATATAGATAACCCTGCATTTAATAATCGTATTTTAATATAGCATAAATTACATTAAAATCAAGTTGATTAAACAATTTTATATTAAAATATATTTAAATTTGTATTTACAAGATTATCGATATTTTTTAAAGGCTTATTACAATGACCGGGAAATGTTATATGTATAATTTAAGAATAAAGTGAGGGAGTGTACATGGCCGGCGTATGATCAGCCATAATGGATGAAAATTATACAATCCGGAAACAATACTCCCCTTGCTCTATGAAGGTGAATGGCCGGGGTTTGAGGTTAATATATCTATCTCCGGAGGAAGTATATATAAGCATAAATAGTAATAGAAATATTAATGAAAAATTAATTTATATCCTGTTACATAAATATAAAACCAGTGTTCGCCAACACCTCATATCAGAAAAACATAAAGAGCAATAATTCCGGTGACAACAGACATGACTGGCAAAGGTGTAATTATTTTTTGTAATTCAATTCCTTTCTTTTTTAATCTATATCGACAGAACATCTCACTAATCCCCATGAAAGCAAAAGAACCAGATAGTGCTAATAAAAACGCTGAATTAAATGTATAATATAATGTTTCCCCAAAGGTAAAAAATTCACTTACCCTTACAAGTTCTTTTATAATCCACACTATCTGTACAATTAATGACACAACAATTCTTTCATGTATAGTTGCACCTTTGAAATATAATACAGGATAAACTATAAGAGCATTAAAGCCAATAAATACAAATAACACAATACCAGCTATAAAAGAGATCCAGTACTGTACATCTCTATTATCAATTTTCCATGATTCAAAGTAAAGATTGTGAAGCACTATGTAAATAACAAGCAGTAATACTATTGGTGTAATAAACCGCGACACAAAGTTTTGCTTTACCACATAGCTGTGTTCAACCCTGTGTTCAATCATATTGTTTTCCCATCTTTAAATCTTCTAACAATTTTTTAAGTTCCGGTTTAAGCTTTAATCCTTTTTGTGTATTTAAAAGATTATCCCTTTCATCAGGATCATCTATAACATTATAGAGTTCTGGCTTCCGCCTTCCACCATATTCGATGTAAATGTGTGAATCAGTTCGGACAGCACGAATTTCTGGAACATTATAGGGAAATTCCTTAAAATACTCATAGAGCCATGCTTTTCTTCCATAAGCTTTATCAGACAGCAATATTGGCTTTAAACTTTTTCCTTCTATATGTGGTGGTATAGAAATACCCGCTAAATCAAGTAATGTAGGTGCCAGATCAATATTTAATACCATTTGATAAGCCTTTCTCCCGGGATTTTTAATAAATCCAGGATATCGGACAATAAGAGGTATTCGTATGGCTTCTTCATAAGCCCATCTTTTATCAATCAAACGATGCTCTCCCCAGAAGTATCCATTATCTCCTGCATAGATAACAACAGTGTTTTCCTATATTCTTGATTCATCTAACGCTTTTAGTATTCTGCCAATCTGCCTGTCAAGTGCTACAACAGTTCTGCAATAATTGAGATAATGGTGTTCCAATGTACCAAACGTACCCGCCCATGTTCCACCCTGTACTGTTGTTACCCACGAGTCAGATTCTTCTGGCAATAATTGTTTTACATCAACGTCATTATATAAATTTTTTAAATCATCCGGCGACAGGAAAAGCTGATGAACAGCTTTGTATGACAGATATAAACAGAATGGATTGTTTCGTTTAGTTTTAATAAATTCTATTGCAAAATCGGTTAAATCATCAGTAATATATTTACCTTTACGTTCTGTTAAAACGCCATCAATGTATAGCGGACAATCAAAATATCTTCCCTGACCTTCCTGAATGGTAAAAGAAATAAATCTATCAACACCTCTAAGTTTTGGGAGCCCTTTTCCGGGCATGTGCTATTTCCCAATAAAAGCAGTATCATAACCTGCTTGTTTTAATATTTCTAAAGATGTTATATTTTCATTATTCCATACAGTCAGGTTGTTTTTAACACCATGGGTGTGAGCATATTGTCCGGCAAGAAAGCTTGCTCGCGAAGGGCTGCAAAGTGATGTTGTCACAAAAGCATTTTTAAAATGTACTCCTTCAGATGAAAGCCTATCAAGATGTGGGGTCTTGATTATAGCATGCCTCATACAGCTCATAGCATCTCAGCGATGGTCATCAGAAAGAATGAATAGTATATTTGGACTTGTTTTTGCTACTGTACGAATTGGCAAACAGTGTGAAACATACGCTCCAATTGAAGCCCCACATAGCTTTAAAAGATTTCTACGTGTTAATGCTATACCATCAGATATTGCATCAAACATTATTCTGGACATTGCCATCCACCTTTTTGTATAGAGGATATTTAAAGCAATGGCAGACAGCTTAATACTATAATACTTCAATGGTAATGTCAATGATAATGTTGAAAATTAATCTTTTCATTGTATAGCAGCATTAAAGTTTTACAACGCTACCAATAGCATACTGTAAAAAATATATGCAACGCCAGAAAATGCTTGAAATTGGCATATCATGAATCAATCTGGTACAGGATACAACCATGGAATTAAGAGCACAGCTCATTGAATTTATACTGCTTACCCTGACCGTTTCACTTTCTGGAGTTATGGCTCCAGGGCCCATGAGTGCTGTGGCAATGAATCATGGGACACAACAACGGTTTGCCGGATTATTCATTGCAAGCGGGCATGCTTTCGTGGAACTTCCGCTTATAGGAGCACTCTTTTTTGGGATAGGTTTTATTTCGCGGTTTTCCTCTCTTACAGCATATATTACCCTTGCAGGCAGCATTGTATTATTTATCCTTGGCACAGTAACCATACGGGATATCCGTAAACAAATTACTATCGCTCCTCATTCTCCCCTTATCGATGGTATTGCTCTTACAGCCTTTAATCCATATTTCTTTATATGGTGGTTTACTATTGGTTTGTCGCTTATTCAAAAATCAGTGGTATTTGGTTTATATGGATTGGTTATTTTTTCTATACTGCATGTAGCATGCGATTATGTATGGTTATTCCTTTTATCAATGGTATCATTTGCAGGCGCTTCATTTTTAGGAAAGCAATTCAAAACGGCTGTTAGTATCATAACTGTTGTTATGTTATATAGTTTTGGCGCTTACTTCCTGTATGATGCCTTACGCCAGATACTTTAAGATATTTCACCATCATCTATGGTGTCGCCTTCAGTGATTATACAAGCCATATAATCAACACTATGGTACGTCAGCATCATACCATGCAGCAACAGCAAATTTATTTGTGATAGGCTACAGCATCTCCCGTTGCAATAATTTTATCATCTACACCTCGTACATCAACACGCCATGAACTTACTTTTCTACCAGCATGAATTACAATAACCTCTGCAAATATACGTTCGCCAACCAGTGCAGCCTGGAGATACTGTAATGTCATACTCAAAGCAACGGCCATTGTACCCATTGAATTGCTTGCAACAGCAAATGCCTGATCTGCCACAGCATGAATAATGCCACCATGCGCGCGTTCAACTGCATTACAATATTCAGGTTTAACGGTAACAGCACACCGCGCATAGCCATGCTTAACTTCTTCTACCGTTATTCCTAAAAATGTAGCCAATGGGTCCCTGCCTACGACCTCCCGTGCATACACAATTGGGTCCTTAATGATATTTTCCATTTACATCACTCCCTCAGAAGATAACATTATTTCTCAAAGTCATTCCGGGCTTGACCCGGAATCAAAATAATTACAAGATTTCCTTAATTGCCACAGGATTCACATCCACTAAAAACTTTCTTTGGGCGGATTGTAATAGCCCAACCGTATATCAGGATACCGCTCCCGCAAGGTAGCAAGCAACGTACGAATACCAAGCGCAGGTTCATCAACAAAACTAATCGTATCTAAATAATAATCCGGATCGATATTCAGATTCCGTGTCTGTATCATATCAACAGGAAATCTGTCAAGAAATGAAAAAAGATTTTTTACCTCACTCTCTGCATCGGTAAAACCCGGCAAAAAGAAAAGGTTTAATGAAACAAATATACCAGCTTTACAGGCCAATGCAATACTCTGTAATACATCGTTATAATAATAATTTTTAGGGCGATAGTACCTGGTGTAATATTCTTCAGTTGGGGAATTAAGGCTTACCCTGACCGAATCAAGTCCAGCGTCAATACACATAGTAAGAGCCTCAGGCTTTGAACCATTGGTATTCATATGAATTGTTCCCCTGTTTGTTCTTTTACGAACCAGCGTTATTGCCCGTGCTATATCCTTTGCCCGCATAAGCGGTTCGCCTTCACAACCCTGTCCAAAACTAACAACCGCCCTATCAACCCGTTCAATATGGTGCAGCATTACCTGCGCAATCTCTTCGGGCGATGGCTCTTTCGTGAGGCGATATTGCGAAACATGTATACCGGTATCTTTCTGAAATGAAAAGCAACCCAGACATAGCGCATTACACATTCGTGTGGTGGGTATAGGTGCCTCATAACGGCTTAAGAAAAAATTGCGTGCACATAAACATCCGTATTTAGTGGAACAGGTTATTAACTGCTTAACCAGGCTATTGCCGGGATATTCCTTCTTAATAGTCTTTATTGTTTTAAAAAGTTCACCATCATTACGATGAAGGGCGGGGTCAGAGCGTTGGTCAGGATCAATACGCATTGCTGGCACATAAAAATCATCTCCTACAAAAACCACCCCGCAGTACGCCCATAATGACAATAGTGGAGCATCGGGAGTCTTTATGTATGCTGGTAGATATGTCCTTAAATAGCCCGAGCTTAAAAAAGCAGCCACAGCCAAAATTTCATTGCCATTGAAATTGCTCACAGACTTAAACGACCTTCCTTCAACGGGGAACCGTCCCGGCAATACATACAATGTACTCCCATCGGGAAGCGGCATGAGTTCTTCCTGTTCAACGGCAACAAACCGCCTGCCGCTTCTAAATGCTGCAATGGCAGCGGGATGCTTATAGATAGCACCATCACTATCACAAAATGCCATCAACGCTTTTTTCATACAATCGTTTTACACCGCATTCAATAATATTAATAGTATCACTGCATCACCATTGAGTATGCACCCTTGCATGATGTATTTCAGGGGAGCATTCCTACATTTTTTACATGATTTGCTAATTTTTTATGATACTTTTTTTCGGTATGTTTCAGGTGTGTGCGCAATGCATTCTGCTCTTTTTGCAGTGCTTTATAAATACTATCCTTTTGCAAAGCTGATTTATCCTTCCCCATTTTTTGCAATTCCGCTTTACGCGCTAATCGTTTATCACGAACAGCGCGCCACTGCATGCGTATTTCATGTATCTCTTTTTTTATTGGCGATAGTTCCCTGTCAACATAGTGCTGGAAAATAATTTCACCTGCATTATGAAATTGTGCCAGCTTTTGCATAAGCCCTGATAGATATTGTTTGCCCTTTTGAGTAATGATACGATTATCTTTTTCTTTGACGATATAGCCCCGAATTTGCAATTCTTCAAGCAATGGGTCATCACATGAGCTATCGCCCAGGCAAAACAACAACAAAATGCAATGTTGCAGTTCTTCTTGTGTAAGCAAAGATTCCGTCAGAGCATGGAATTTGTCATTCATCCTCTACCAACAAATCGCGCAATTTCAAGAACGTCGCCATCTTTCAAAACTTCAGTTGCATACTGTTCTTTATCAATGATTCGCCCATTTTTCTCAACCACGATTTTTGATGGATTAAACCTGTAAAGATCAAGAAGCTCTTTAAGGGTTTTCTTCTCAAATTCAATATCTATCCCGTTTACCCTGATCTTCATACTACTATCCTGTTATTCATATCCCCATTCATATAAAATGATTGCCGGCAAAACGATAGCTGCAGTTTCAGCTCTGAGCTGTGTTGCACCACTGTATAGTACAAACCAATCATATTGTCGTGCAATTTCAACCTCTTTTTTTGAAAACCCCCCTTCAGGTCCTATGAGCAGCATAACGTTGTTATGTTTTACCTGTTCTTTTAAAAAATTCCGTAAGTTTATCGCTTTGGGGTCAGCATGTGCCATAATACCAATCTCTTTTGGAAGCCTTATGACATCTTCAAAAGGCATAACATTATGAACCGCTGGCACCTCTTTGCGTAAGCATTGCTTTGAGGCTTCGCTTGCAATTGACTGCCAGCGTTCAACCTTTTTATCTTCTTTGCCCGAAACATCCGGTATGGTGTGCTGCGTAACAACAGGAATTATTTGTTTTACTCCTATTTCAACAGCTTTCTGGATAACAAGGTCAAACTTTTTGCCCTTTAACAGTGCAGCACACAATGTACACTGTACATGAATATCAGGATAGTGAAGTTTCTCTGTTATTGTTGCAACTATCTTTCCATCATCTATTTGTGTGATGGTTGCATGGTATTGCATACCGTTATTATCAATTATCTGTATAGCATCACCTATGCTTGCGCGGCGCACCGTTGTTAGATGATAAAAATCCTTTCCCGTGATGATGATGCTATTATCACTGCCAGCAGAATCGACAAAAAACTGTGCCACCATCAATCTCCTAACTTCTCCGGTCTGAATAACTCTGCATCAACCCTGACACCGTCTTCTATGCTATTAAATTCAAGTATCGTCATTGTACCTTTTTTGATATCAAGCATATCATATCGTACAGGGAATGATTTTTCATCCTTCTCCGCTACTTTTGTTATAGACAGTGTTTTAAAAATAACCTTATCCCTATCATGGTAATCTATACGCAATGGGATATAGGTTTTTTTTACCACATATAAGGTTAATTTTCCATAGATACCGGTTTTATCAATTGGATCAAGGGTTAGTTTGTAACAATCATTATTCTTTATAATCACAGAGCCATCAATCGTTGCAACATAATTGCTCTGCAAATCAGCATTGGACAGATCAGTATAAAAAAAGTTGGTTGCCAGTATATCATCAAACTTATCAACACCCATTTTATGGTATAGTGCTTTCGCTGCCATATCATATACCCACAAATCCTCACCGCCAATCCGGTACAATATTTTTTGCATGCTACCGCGTGCAGGTTTGCTGACATCAAATAAAAACTGATTATTTGCAATATACCCTGTAATCTGTAATTTTTGCGATGAACCATCAGGTGTAATATACATGATATATCCTTTTAAAATGCCATCAGGATATTGCATTATTCGGTCAACTCGTGCCAATATCTCCTGAGCAGTCAGTTCAATTTCACGTTCAGCCTGTGCATACAGAATAGCATTAGTGCTTACAACAACTCCATAGCATATAATCGACACTACTAAATACTTGATTTGCTTCATTGAATGTACCCGGTACATATTATTTTTATTTAGTATTCATCTGCACAATTCTTCTCAATCGTGCGATAGATAGTATTTATCCTGCTCAGGTGTACCAATATCCGGTCGCAACTTTTTAGCATCGCGCAGATATACATGCACAATCTCATCCTGTTTTTTATTGGTATTGATATGCAAAAGAACCCGTACGCACATGCCCAGTGAACCAGGGATTGGTATCTCTCGGGAACATAAAAGGGGTATATGAATCCAGCCAATAGTACGGGCAGCAACTGCAGGAAACTCGGCATTCAAATCATCAGTGACAGTAAATATGGCTGATGCTATATCATCAGTATGGATATCATTGACAGTAACTATCGCCTGCAAAAGCTCCTTGGTCCTTGATACTATTTCTTCTTTTGTATTTTCATCAACGGTTATTGCTCCACGCACTCCCCTGAGCATCATGACTCCTCCCTTTCAATTGCAGCACCCAGTTGCAGCATAAGTTCAACAAAATTAGGGAAGGTAACATCCACCGCCTGCGCTGTATCAATAACGGTATGACCTTGTGCAGCCAATCCGGCAACTGCAAGCGACATCACAACACGATGATCATGATGTCCCTGTACGGGAGCACCTTTTAATTGACTTTGCCTGATGACAAGCCCATCAGGAAGCTCTTCTATATCAGCACCCATTTTTTTTAATTCAGCACACATCACTGCAATTCGGTCTGTCTCCTTAACCCGTGCCTGTGGTACATTCACCAGCCGCGTTTCGCCCTCAGCAAAACATCCGCATACTGACAGTGCAGGAAGAGCATCCGGAATTGCATTAAGGTCAAACTCGCCACCTTTAAGTGGCTTACCGGTAATAACAATTGCATCGGGAAGTATTGCAATATCAGCGCCCATCTGCTTTAGAATTGTAACCACCTCTTTATCGCCCTGGGTATCATTAATATCTAACCCCTTAAGTTTTACCGTGCTACCTGTTATGGCAGCCGCAACCATAAAAAACGTTGCCGATGAAAAATCAGCAGGGATGTATTTTGAAAATGGTTTGTAGGTTTGACCTCCACGTATAATAAACTGGTCATACCCATTAGCATGATATTCAATACCAAGCTCATTAAGCCACCACAATGTCATGCCAACATAGGGAGCTTCATTGAGCAGGGGCACATCAATGATAGTATTGTTTTTTGCCATCGGTGTTGCTATAAGCAGTGATGATACATACTGTGAGGTAATTGCCCTGATTGCAACATGCCCTCCTGTTATAGGTCCCTGCACAATAACCGGCGGCTTGCCATTACTACGCGTTGAAACTGCCCAGCCTCCTAATTCTGTAATTGCAGTAAGCAGGTCCTGCGCAGGCCTGTTGCGTATCTGATTGTCGCCGGTGAATACGGTGATACCATTGACAAGCGATGCAACACCAATTCCAAAATAAAGCGATGTCCCCGAATTGCCAATATCAATGATATCATCCGGAACGGCAGGAATGCCGCAACCGGTAACAACCCATTCATCGTTGTGCTGTGTTACCGTTGCCCCAAACCGTTGAATCATACCAAGGCAGGAACGTGTATCACTTGAATCAAGGGGCATTTTTATGGTTGAAGTACCATTAGCAAGAAGAGCACATACACAGGCCCGTATGGTATGCGATTTAGAACCGGGTATAACGACTTCACCTTTTAATGAAGATGGCAAAACTTTAAATTGCATACTTTACACTTATTTCATTTTATTGATTTGTAAGTGACAATTTAATTAATCCAAACCAAATTTTGTCAATAGATTTTATTGAATAATTGTTAAATAGTGAGGATTTTACCAGTATTTTTTATCTTAAATGTGAATAATGGTATAGTAATACTTATCCTGTCAGATTTTGACGAAGACACTGTGAAAGCTCAATCAATTGTTATTTCACCATAAACATCACAATAATTAAAAAAGACTGCTTCTTCAAAAATCCATGGATGTGCAACGTATAAAAACTATAGGCAATATGTTTCCCTATTTTATATTTATAATGAATATTTTGCTATCAACTCTCCTCGTTCTTCTTCAGTTAAAGAATTACTATACGCTTTCCATCCGGGACACCATGTAATATGCCAGCGCCATAGTCTGCCAATCAGTGAACGAGGACTTCTGTCAAAAGTTGCTCGTAACGAGCAGTGTTCACATCGTAATTTCTTTACTTTCATCGTTTTCTCCAGTTGTTCCATTATAATTAAGAGCGATAGTTACTGACTATTGATTGAGTACATTTCATTGAGCTGATTGGCAACAATTGAGGTGTTTTCGCCCCTCAGAGAAGATTATCTCCCCTGATTGTTATACGCCCAGTGCAACACCCTTAACACAAGGTGTTGTACTTAATACTTAACCATAACTTTTTTATTTGTTTTTCTACTGTAACACAAATTTACCATCACGCCAGAAAATTTGTGCCAATTCTTCACCCGTATCAGCGTGTACAACTTTAATGGTGGTACCAACTTCGGGAAGAATAAATTCGTATGCATCCACATCGGTCCTTTTAATTTTCTTCCATATCAAATTTTCATTGGGAAAAATAGAAGCAGTGATATTGATAGCCTTGCCATTTGCATCAAACTGTAAAAGAGCAAACCGGTTGCACATGCAACCTGGTCCGCACTTAATGTTCACAGCCACAACATCCTTGTTGCTTTTTATGTCCTTAAACAATGCCACTTCCATGGGATTTCTTTCCGACTCAGCGCGAATGTAACCCGCTTTGATATTCTTGTATTTTATCTGATTGAGCTTATAATTGCGGGTTATCTTGACATCATCCTCACATTGAAAAAACTCGTCTGGTATTAAGCAATAATAATCCAGAACTGTTTTAGCCTGAACAGAAACATAGCTCATAAGTACAAATGTTATCGTAACAATAAGATGAGTTGCACGCATTTTTCGTTTCCTCCATTTTAATTAATCTATATTTTGAATCAAAAATATAAAAAGCTTATTCAAAAAACATTGTTCTATTGAGTAAAAATATGTTCACGATATGATTGCTTATAACAGTATATACAATCTTTAGAAAGACATCGTTGATCTGGCTTCCCTCATTTTTACCAATAATCTTCGTTAATAATCACCAACATATCGACCCAATAATAATCAGGTTCACTGAATTTTATCTCTTGATTTCCAAACTGCATTTATCACATAGAATTTCTTATTTGATTTTAATATAAGATTAAAAATGAAGCGGAAGTCAAGGAATTTTTTCAAATTTTTATTTATAATTGCGTAACTTCAAACACACCTGATTATAGTATCGAGAGTAATTTCTTATGTTGCCCATTTTTCACAAAGTTATATCTTGTGTTGTCAATAATCTCAACTGCATTTTTTAAGCATTTTCATCTCTTTCAAGCCTTGTTTACATCTTAATTATGAGTGCATTCATATTCTTGAACAATAAATATAACATTATAAAAAATAAATCTTGCTCTAAATACTATCTTTCATATAACTATCCTATAATTGCCGATACTATAGTAAAAAGAGTTACCGTATGAATGCGACTGATATAATAACATCCATTGGCGGTATAGGACTGCTCCTTTTAGGTATAGCTCTCATGTCCGAATCCATACAGAAACTGGCAGGTTCACGGCTGCGTATTATCCTTACCAACCTTACCGGAGGTCCAGGCAAAGCACTCCTTACCGGTATGCTCATTACAACCATTATTCAAGCCTCCAGTGCTACAGCCATTGCCACTATTGGTTTTGTAAGTGCTGGACTCATTACCATGTCACAGGCACTTGCAGTAATCTTTGGTGCAAATGTTGGCTCAACAGTAACAGGCTGGCTTGTGGCAATCTTTGGCGTGCAATATAGTATAGGGAATATATCTCTTATCTTAGTTGCTATAGGCAGCATATTAAAAATTCTTTATACTGACAAAAAGAGCGATATCGGCATGATCATGGCAGGTTTTGGATTGTTTTTTTTTGGTATCAGCCTTATGCAACAGGGCATGTCACAACTGTCATCAATCATAAACTTTTCAAACATTGCTGGAGAAGGCATTTTTGACCGATTAATACTTTTTGCTATTGGCTTTGTACTAACCATTTTAATGCAATCCTCAAGTGCTTCTGTTGCAATAGCACTAATAGCTTTAAATACGGGCACCATTCATCTTTTTCAGGCACAGGTTCTTGTCATTGGAACGAATGCAGGGAAATCTATCCCAATACTGTTTGCAGGCATTGGTGCAACACCTGATACAAAACGAATTATCGCTGCTGATTTTCTTTTTAATATCATAACAGCAATCATATTATTTATTATAATACCATGGTTATCGCCATTGCTTGCATTTCTATTTACTACTATCTACCCAATGCCTTATGAAATACAGCTTGCATTGTTCCATACATTATTCAATTGTATTGGCATATTGCTGTTTACACCCTTTATTACACCATTTATACGTTTCCTTAGAACTTTTTTCATTGATAAACAATTATATTTAACACAACACTTAGATGACGCTATTGCTAAAAATCCACCCATAGCAGTAGAAGCAGCACGACGAGCTGTCACTGACATTGCCCTTTTTATTATTCATACATTAAAAGAGATACTACAAGATAAAGAAGATGATTTCCAGCGTCGACTCCGTTTTGCTGCAAATGCCCTCAATGAAACCAAGCTCTTTATGAGCAAGGTTAAAACCAATCCACATGAGAGTAAACTTTACAATGAACATATCTCCATACTCCATTCAATTGACCATTTAAACAGTATTATCGAAGCATGTTACGAAAAACAAGCAATTGATACACTCAAAAATAGTGATCTCTTTAAAGATATGCTATCAAACTTTTCCAATGAACTTGATGAATCAGAAAATGCATTGCAACAAAAGAGTTCATTGGATAATGTTGAAAAAATACAGGAACTATCGCAATATTTAGCTAACATTCGTAAATTAGAAAGAATAGAAGTATTAAAGAAAACTGCCATGGGATCACTTGATTCACATACTGCTCTTGAGTTTATCGAAGCGATTCGTTTTATTGACAGA
>JAKPOE010000094.1 GCA_029548025.1 Spirochaetota bacterium | reverse complement strand
ATCACGGATAATATTGTACATCAAAAAGGCTCCGAAGTAAGTTTTTTCATTAAAAAAATAACGTGCACCTGACGCTACCACCATAAAAATAGTATCGTTATACCCCTTATAAAGAATGGGGAGGTTATGATCACCATAAACCGGCCTATTATTAAGCCTATTGCCAGAGCTCAATGACATATACAGTATTACAGGGTAACCATTATATAGTGCAGTCAATGAAAACGCAATGATATCGTTTTTAAACTTCTTGTAATACAGCATGGTATCCTTATTAAAAGGATTTAATCCAAAAAATCTCTTCCATGTATTGCTGTCAGCCACATTAAATGTCAAGCCGTCAAAAACTGATGAACTATCCTCCGGCATCAATTCATATTTACCTGCCATAATAAATGTTACGTTATGTACCGTATATGCACCAACCAATCCCCATGATACAGTAGAAAACCCGGATTCCGTTGGATATTTGGTTTCATCATTAAAGGCATTCTGTCCCGTTGCCAATCCTATATCGATATAATATCCCAGAATAAAGTTGTTAAACAACAAACCAAAGCTATGCCATATCCCAAAGGATGAATCACCTATGGTACTGTTTGATAAACTATTATTATCGATAATCTGTAACCAGCCGGCGGTAAAACGAAGATTTGTTTTAGGCATAACTCCTAAGTTAAGCATTATTTTTTCTTTCATGAATGATGAATGTGCACTGACATAATCTGTAGAAACAGAGCCCTCAACCATTCCTTCATTCACTGTAAAGATAGGAGGCGTTAAAGGTGCACTAACAATGGTATTACTATGAATGAAAATAATATAAAAAAGCGCCATTACGATGGCGCTTTTAATTTGCATAATTCGGTTCATAGCACCGTAATGTTTAAGCAGCCTTTTTCGTTACTTTATCTACTATTGCCTTAAACGCATTAAGATCTTTTATTGCCAATTCTGCCAGCATCTTTCTGTCAATAAGTATATTAGCTTTTTTTAATCCGCCAATAAGCTTGCTATACGAAATACCGCAAAGCCGTGCAGCAGCATTGATGCGTAGTATCCATAACGCTCTGAAATCACGCTTTTTAAGCCTTCGTCCCTCGTACGAATTTTGTAATTTTTTCCTTCGTGCATCTTTTGCAGTTCTGTAAAGGTTCTTTCGTGAACCATAGAAACCTTTTACGTCCTTTAATATCTTTTCACGTCTTTTATGATGAACCTTACCTGTTGTTGCTCGTGGCATACCTATTACCTCTCATGTTTCATTAAGAATATGGCAGCAATCGTGCAAACCGCTTCATGTCAGCATCACTGACACACACAGCTTTTCGTAATGCACGCTTGCGCTTTGGTGATTTTGATTCTAAAAGATGGCCTTTCCAACCTTTTGCTCGTTTTACCTTTCCAGTAGCTGTCACCTTAAATCTTTTCTTTGCCCCACTATTAGTTTTTAGTTTAGGCATCATATACCTCTCTTCACTTATTGATTATTTTGCTCCTGAACCCGCTTTTTTTGTGCAGCCGTCATGGGAGCCATTATCATGGTTATATTTCGACCCTCTTTTGAAGGATTAGTTTCAACAGCAGCGACATCTTCCAACGCCTGTTTCACTTCCTCTAACACCTTAAAACCTAAATCACTATGCACCATCTCACGCCCTCTGAACATGACAGTAAATTTTACTTTATTGCCTTCTTCAATGAACTCGCGTGCGTGGCGCACTTTGTGCTGAAAATCATGCAAATCAATAGAAGGCCTTAGTTTAATCTCTTTTACCTGAATAACCTTCTGTTTTTTCTTGGCTTCTTTAGCTTTTTTGATTTGCTCAAACTTGAATTTGCTATAATCAACAATCTTCACAACCGGCGGGTCCTGATCAGGGGATATTTCTACAAGATCTAATCCCATCCCCATTGCTTTTTGCAATGCTTCATTTACCGGAATAACCTGTGGGCCACCTTCTTCGCCAACTAAACGAACCATGGAGGCTCGTATCTCCTCATTTACCCTGAAACGTTTACTATCAATACGGTTTATATTCTCCTCCTTACCAATACAATAAAATTATACACCATATACAAAATTACTTTAAAAAATATAGCAACAAAAAAATCTTCCACATCATATCACTGATATATATTAATCAACAATAATTCCATAACAAACATAAAAAAAGTATTATATGCCTCAATTGCAATAGTGTCAGGTAAAAATATCATAATTACTGTTTATCAACAGACAATTGCTGTAAAACCTTTACAAAAGCATCTATCGACATGGATTCAGCCTTCTGCTCTCCCCGCTTCCGTACTGCTATTGCATTTCCCTGCATCTCCCTGTCACCAATAACCCCTATAAACGGTACCTTTTTTTCTATGGCATCGCGTATCTTATATTTAATCGTTTCATCGCGCACATCTGTTATAGCCCTGATACCCTGCAACCGCATCATTGAACAAAGGTTATTGGTATATTCTGCCTGCTCCTTTCCAACATTTACAAGGATTATCTGTACGGGTGACAACCACACAGGGAAACGCCCTGCATAATGTTCGGTTAAAATACCAATAAATCGCTCAATTGACCCAAGCAAAGCTCTGTGTATCATATAGGGCCGGTGCTTCTGACCATCACTTCCAATATAATACATATCAAACCGTTCGGGCATATTAAAATCAAACTGAATGGTGGTCATCTGCCATTCCCTGCCAATTGCATCCTTTACTTTTAAATCAATTTTGGGACCATAAAATGCACCGCCACCTTCGTCAACTTCAACAGCTAAATCTTCAGCCTTCACTGCTTTCAGCAATGATTCCTGTGCATCCTTCCATCGTGATTCATCCCCTACTGCTTTTTCCGGCCTGGTAGCCAGATATGCCTTTATGTCTGAAAATCCCAACACCTTCCACATATACAGTGAAAAACG
>JAKPOE010000009.1 GCA_029548025.1 Spirochaetota bacterium | reverse complement strand
GATAGATCATTTATATTAGTAATAGAGCGGGAAATTTCAAGTATAGCAACACGTTGCTCTTCAGTTGCATTTTTTATCTCTTCAGAACCGGATTGGACATCGGCTATCATATTTTGTACATTGGTGTTGATAGCTAATTGCTCTTTCATTTCAGATGCAACATGTTCTATATGTGTTGATATATCCTTGACCCCATTGATGATGAATCCAATATTCTGAATAGCCTGTGTAATATTTTGCGTTCCTTTTGTCATTTCAGTGCTGTTTTGCTTAATTAAATTATCTATCTCCTTAATGCTCTGAGCTGTCTGCTCTGCTAACTTTGATATTTCATCCGCAACTACAGCAAAACCACGCCCAAAATCACCGGCTCGTGCCGCTTCAATAGCTGCATTTAACGATAGCAGGTTAATCTGTTCCGAAATATCATTGATAATCTTCACAATGTTTTTCATATCTGCAGAGCTTTTTGATAACACCTGCATCGTGCTGTTCATCTGATTTAACGATTGGCTCCCTTCGCGGGATCTATCGGCAATAAGCTCTACTTCTTTTACCGATGCATTCATAGTATCCGCTACTGTCTGTATCGTTGTTGACAGATTATTCAATAAATTTATGAGCAATGATAAACTCTGATTCTGTCCATCAGCTCTGCGGGCAACGTTTTCCATCCCCGCAGATATCTCTTCTACTGTAGCAGAAATCTCCTCTACCGTTGATGCTTCATTCTGAACATTATCGGCAAAGGATGTAATTGACTGTGACATCTGTGTTGATGATGAAGCCAATTCATCAGATATCCTGATAATATGAGCTATCGCCTCGCGCAATTCTTTAATCAATATATTTACAGCAGATGATAATATGCCAACCTCATCACCCTTTATAATATCCAGATTTTGTGTAAGATCACCCTGTGCAACCTTGCTAATGACCTCACGCGCATTCTTCAATGGCTCTAAATGGCCACGGTTAGTTCTGTATAATATAACTGTAGCAACAACACACCAGAATAAACCAACCCCTAATGATAGCAGTGCCAGCAACTTTGAATATTCATTGAGCTCAGATTTGGGGATATTTGCTATTAATAAAAAGCCCCTGCCACTTTTTGTGCAATATCCATAGTTGTCGTCATTATTAAATTTATATGCTATTAAAGTATTATGATTATTTATGAGTTTTTTACTCCATTCATAATGAGTTAACGCATCGCTGGTTATATCAATCTGTGGATGTACCAAACCACTCCCATCCTCATAGGTAACAAATATATAACCAGTTCTTCCAATGGTAACATCCTTAAAGATTTGCTCTTTAATAGCATCAACCGCAATCAAACCAGCATATATCCTTCCATTTATTGTGTCACCAATAACAACGTATGCCTTTTTATCCTTTTCATATACAATTGGCTTTGTAATAAATTCACCATCCTGACCCAATGATTTCCTTGATAGCATCCCCTTTTCAATAATTGCATCATATCGTCCCGTTCCGGATGTTGTAACATTACCATTTTCAATAATGGCATAATCAGCATAATATTTTTTCAAGGATACAATACGGTTTATCATGTTTCTATCGGGTAACAACGATACCAGTTTACAATCAATGATAACTCCATCAATCATATCATCCAGCTTATGCGCCGCTTGATTGGATATGCTATTGATATTTTGTGCGAACATGGTTTTCATGTAGCCATGCGATAGTACTATGCCAAATGTTACCAGCACGATAACCAGCAAAACATTGACCATACTTGTAGAACCTGTCAGTATAGGAATAAGTGAGCCAAATGTTGTTACAGGTTTTACACTGATCACATTCTTGACTTCATCAAACAATCCATCATCGGTTAATCGTTTTATTGTTTTTGAAATAAAATACGATCCAAAAGGAATGGAAATCCCAACCGATAGTATACCGCCAAACCACAGGTATAATAATTGATCAAAGGTAAGCCCATACAATAATGCGCTGGTAATACTAAATACAGCAAGCCCAATTGTCCATTGACCTATCAATCCCAGAGAAAACAGCACTGCTACACTGCTCATACGCTCCTTAAGCATAAGAGCATGCTTTTCTGAAAATTGAGTTCCTTTAGCTTTTGCAGTAAAAAACCACCTGAAGGGAGCAAACAAATACTGATACCAGACATACGTCATTAATGTAACAACAACAAAAACAATAATACCCGGCACTACCACCACATGAAGGTTGGAAAGTGTTATTTCTGTTTGTAAAATAAAGAATAATACCGTAAGCGGTGCACCAATAATTGCAGATAGCGCATTGCCATGGATCAACATATCCAGATAAAATCGTCGGTAAAGTTTTAGATAATCCATAATTGCCTCGTTCATGATGTTATAATTGCTTTGAAATAAAAAAAGATTTATTGCCATTAACCGTATTAGTCAATGAGCACCCTCCATACCGTTAAAACTATATAGAGTAATTATAGCATATATTTTTAGAAATTAAGTATAATTGGACTATTTATGTGGGTACCACTAAAAATGTTTTTCATAATGGGAACAGCAATAAAATGGGAACACCATAATAAGTCGCGTTATAAACCCTGGCGAAGCAGGAACCACTATTTCAGGCTTTTTTGTTGTAATAGCTTTTACAACTGCTTTCGCAACATCTTCGGGGCTTTGTGGCGTGCTTAAAAAAGTAAGTGGTGAACCTCTATGGGTAGCCTCATACTGAAGCATTGGAGATAGAATTATGCACCATTGTCATTTTACAGAAACAAAGCAACTGAAAAATTCCTGTTCCAAACAACATAATCTTTCACTATTGCTCAGGAAAATATACCAACTCACTGTCATTCCGGACTTGAACCGGAATCTCAGCAATCAACTGAGATCCTGAATCACGTTCAGGATGACTTTAATACCGTCATTCAGGACCTCTCCCGGAATCAAAATCTATTAGAAGCATTGCTATCTAATCATAAAAAACTATATCCGCATAATTTTATACTTTCGCATATGTATACTACAACTTACCTTAGAAGCTCAATAGCATTATTTTTTAATTATATTTAAAAACTCAACAATCTTCTGGCACATTTCATCAAAATAGGGATTATACGTTAACCGTGCAATGACCTTATACTTTTCAATATTCTCTGCTGTGGTTTCTCCTTTCCAGATATTGGGATCGGTTAAACATTTATTCCTTTCAGGGCTGCCCTGTTTGTAATACAAGCAATTTCTATAATCACCATTTCTGCCATAATGGGGGTCATCAGGCGGTATGGTAACACATATATGCGGAAAATTTAAAATTTTCTCTTTTGGTAAAAAGCTGTTAACCGTTACAACAAAATTGCCTTCACCATCATAATCTTTCTCAGGCTGTGTAGTATATAAAACAAACATTTTTTTGCCAGTAACATAATTCTTCATAACATATAAGGTGCGCTCTGCTTTTACCGTTTCATCATCAATACTCTGAACAACAAATACCGGCACCGAAATTGTTTTACCTTCCTCAAAATAGCTATCAACCTTTTTTATGAGCTTGTATGTTTGTGCTGCTCCATTTAAAGTCAACGACTGATACTTGGTATAGTCAACATCATCATCGATGTCAGTCCAATCTTTAAATGTGCTTACAATAGGTGCTAACCATGCTACGCTTGAATTGATAGCAAAAGCGGGGGCAAATAAAAATAAGCCTTTAACATCATGATTTGTGTTAGACAACACATAGTTAACCGACAACGTTGCCCCGGTAGAAAATCCACCCATATAAACCTCTTGTGCATTTTTCTTTAACTGAAGCATGCCATAATGGGTAGCTTTTATCCACTCATCATAGGTTACCTTTAATAAATCACCCGGAACAGTCCCATGCCCGGGTAAAAGTAGTCCATAAACCAAAAAACCTTTGCTTGCAAAATACTTACCTATAGCCTGTAAAAAATAGGGGGAATCCGATAAACCATGAATTAACAATATTCCCTTTGAATAGATATTATTTACTGGCTTTTCTGCCGGTTTATATACAAACGGACTATTCATAGCCACAATTGCTTCTTTATTGTCAGTTTCAAGACGAGCAGCAGCTATAACCTTGGTCATCAACTCAACGTACTGTTCATATGGTGTTTCAGGTGGTAGTGTAAAAGCATTGTTAAAACCAGATTCCTTTAGCCTATTGGTATTTTGAGCATAGACAATTACCAGCAACGAAATAACTAACGATACAGTGATTACAATTTTTCGCTTCATTAACTTTTCCTCCAGAACTATAATTATTAACCTCACCGCGGTCATTCTCCTTCGCAAGACGAGGGGGAATATTATTTCCTGATGGTGAGGGATGTATAATGTTCATCCCCTATGGGTAGCCGCACACCGGCCATGGGTAACTCCTCTGAGAATAGTGTTATTCACCATTGTCATTATAAGAGGCACTGCACTTTTTGTCATTCTGAGTGAAACAGTCCCAATGAATCTATTCGATTATATAAGAGATGCTTCACTCCTTTCGCAATGACATACCACCTCATTGTCATCCCCGGCTTAACCTGGGATCTCTTTTTCAACACCGTTATTCCGGGCCTGACCCGGAATCCAGAATACAACGTTAGATACTGAATCAACTTTCAGGATAACTATCGCCAAATATTTCAATCCTGTTTGGAATATTTACTTCAATAAAAAATAAACCAGTTATTTTATTGAAAATCTTTAGCGCATTTCTGCATACACTCGTCAAAGGCAACCTTACATGCTGTTTTTTTAACTTCGCTATCTTTTGCATCTGCAAAACATTTCTTTTTTCCTTCAGTGCATGACTGCTCGCATGCAACTCTCTTTGGATTTAACGAGATGCTGATACTATGCTGCGCAATTGCACAGACAAAAAATACTAACGCAAATACTATGACAAACTTTTTCATGGCTCCTCCTGATAGTATATAGTTTCATTCAAAAAAACAATCCTTATTGTACCGATAGTTTTTCAAAATGCAACCTTTTTTATAAAAAAAGCAAACTATGCAGTAACAGTTTTTTTGCCGAATATACGATTATGTTTTTATGAAGAGGAAAGATAAAAGCACTGTTCATTGCACTGACGATACATTGCACTATTGAGTGGCGCAATACAAAATGCAATGGTATCTTCAAATAAAAAACATACCACGACAATAGCACACATCAACCTATCATTGACGGAGTACCCACATCGATTCAATGGAACTAAAAAATGGCAGGATAATAGTAAAAAATCTTGTAAAATAGATGAGATTTAAATTTAAAAAATGTATCAATCAATTTTATAATAAATTAAACTCTTTCAAGATGGCATGCACTTTTTTATCAACACTTGCCAATTTACGCAACGCTGCCAATGCATGTTCAAGTTTTTTTTCGTTAATAGTAACTTTTTCTTCAATAGGCTTTAACGACGTTTTTCTATCCCAGAATGCAAATCCTATGGTTGCGGAGGTTATTGCAATAAAGATAGTTGTCAATATCCATAAAAAAGAGATAACCTGTTCAAATCGTTTATCTATTTGTTCAAAGCGTTTATCTATTTGTTCAAAGCGTTTATCTATTTCATCTAATTTTGCTTCCAGACGGATAATCCTGTCCCTATCCTCAAGGGTAAAAGGGACCTCTTTGCTAAAAGCTGTAGTAGCATTATAAAAAATCAAAACTATCAAAAATCCAAACCCTACCCTCTTCACAAATTATCTCCCCTTTTTTATATAACTATACTAAAATAAACTATCATTGTCAACAGTTTATTTTTTGACAGGTATTGGTATTGTTTCAGAGACAATCCCTGACATATAAGGATTGCCCCTGAAACTATAGCTATTGTTCAAAACAAAGTACGCATTACCGCCGTCCGGTAACAAGATCATATAAGCGTGAAAGTGAAGATACGTAACCAAACTCATTATCATACCAGAAGTTTAAGTCAACCATGGTATAGTAATTATCGCCGCGTTTGGTGGTTCGGTGATGGGTAAATTCTGCATCATAGATAGTTGAATAGGTA
>JAKPOE010000481.1 GCA_029548025.1 Spirochaetota bacterium | reverse complement strand
CCACCACCACGCAATGAGCGAGCCCGAAATGTTGTGCCATATACTGAATAGTGCACCTGGCAGCGCACTGATTGCTTCAAAATGGATAACCGCGAGGGACACCGCAAGTCCGGAATTTTGCATACCCACCTCAATGGCAATGGTTCGCCTTATCTTTTCATCAAAGCCAAATAACCAGCTTGCCAGGTAACCCATAATCAGTCCCAGCACATTGTGCACCATAACAACGCCTATCACAAGCAACCCAACTGTTTTCAGGGCTAAAGCATTCGCGGCAGTAATACCCGCTACAATAGTAACTATCGCCACAACCGAAACAGAGGGGAGTATGGTTATGACAGTTTTTATTTTTTCTTTGAACACGGAGCGGATGGTGATTCCCAGAATAATTGGTATAATAATGACCTGCAGTATGGAAACCAGCATGGGTATAACCGGCACATGTATCCATGTACCCGCATACAGGTAGGTTAACAGCGGTGTAGCTAACGGTGAAACAAGTGTTGTTGTAATTGTCAGTGCAACCGAAAGTGCCACATCGCCTTTTGACAGGTAGGTGACAACATTGGAAGCTGTGCCGCCGGGGCATGTGCCAACGAGTATAACCCCAATTGCAAGCATCGGAGGCAATTGAAATACCAGGCACAACAGGTATGCAACAAATGGCATGATAATAAACTGACCTATCACTCCCGCAATAAGTGCACCAGGAATTTTTGCTATGTGTATAAAATCAGTAAATTCAAGTGTCATGCCCATCCCAAACATGATAATACCTAAAAACAACGGTATATATGCCGCAAGCCCTTTGAATAGAGCAGGGAAATGATAGCCACATAGTGAAAAAACCACAATCCACACTAAAAAATATTTTTCAATGATATGCGTTAGGTTTGTCATATATGTGTTCCGGTTACTTATAAAAAAGGTATGGGGCGATAGTTACTGTTTAACAATTTATAGCATTTAATAATTGCAAAGGTGTAATGAACTGCGTAGTGGTTACACCAGCATGGAATGTACAGAGCAGGTAAAAAACTCGCTCTCCCCGGGAATTGAACCCGGACACACGGCTCCGGAGGCCGACGCTCTATCCGTTGAGCTAGGAGAGCTGTATACCAAACCGTTTCTATTTAGTAAAAGACACGGTTACCTGTCAAGATAATTTATAATACCATGCAATGCTGAGGCAATAGCAACAGTAGTATTACCAACACAAACAAGAAATAATACAATGATTGGCATACTGTTTATAGATACAAATAATCATTGTGTTTTCAATAGTATACACTGTAGACATTTAAAATACGAGTAGCTCTTAAAAAAATATGGAGATAGTAAAATCTATGTTTTTTTATAAAACCAGCAAAAAATAATTATACAATAAAAGTACCTGATGACTATATAAACAAGAATATCGAAATACTATTATTTCTGATTGATTCTCCAGAAAATGGTATAGCAGTAAAATCAAATATTGCTTCAGGAATAGGAAAAAAAAGGGAGCTTTTAAGCTCAAAGGGTACCGATCCAGGCTTTAAAAAATAGAAAACGAAAAAAAGTAAAGATTGCTGATACTATCATAGCTGCAACAGCACAGATATATGACGTAACTCTCGTAACAAGGAATGGAGATAATTACAATGGATTAAAACTAAAAGATCCATTTTTCATGTACCATATCGATTCCATAACTTCAAAATATAAATATATAACTATACAAAATAAAAAATTTTTGCATTACAGGTTATATAAACACAATCTTTTGAATTTTTTAAAGGATTAATACAAAATTTTTTGTTTTTTTTGCCGATATAAGCTATTAATAGTGTTGACAAGTAAGCAGCAAAAATTTTTTTGGTGCTATACTTTCCTCCAATTTAATGATTGGCGAACCTCCAAATTCTCTTTAGAGGGGAACCCTCTTCCCCTCTACTTTTTTATAGTGTTATTATGTAAAGATCTGACATTATATCAGTAAAACCCCTGATACTCGTTACGGGTTATTCTATATTTTTTCCTATAGTACTTAACAATGGCAGGCTTTATCATAAGGTAGCTTGCGATAATTCGGTCGGGCCAACCATATTCCAAAAGTTTGATGATTGTTTTCCTCATGGTTCCCTCCTTGAATTTAAGCATACTATTCCGTTCTGGATATAATATAACCTTTTATAAAATTTGCAAGCTTTTTTTTATATTTGTCAAAATTTTTTGATCCTCATGTATATAGCAAAAATGTCATAAAATTATACTTGTCTTTATAGGTATAATTTTGTACTGTACCATATTAATAAAATAATAACATAATTGCATACAGCACAAAATCTTAAATAAGAAGTTCATATGGCACGAACAAATAAATTTAATGTTGAAGATAATATTGTAAATAGCATAATCGGTGAAGGCTCTGAATTTAAAGGTGAATTTAAAATCAATGGGTTGCTCCGTATTGATGGTAAATTTAAAGGAACTATCGCCACCGATGGGAAAGTACTTATAGGACAAACGGGAGAAGCTATCACAGATATCAAAGCTCGTGTTGTCGTTATTGGTGGAACTATAAAAGGCAATATCTTTGCCTCTGAGCGTGTTATTATGCTTTCTACCGGTGTAATACAGGGTAACGTTATTACTCCCAGTCTTATAATGGAAGATGGTGTTACCTTTGAAGGTAATTGTATCATTAATAAAGAGCAAAATATATGATCGAGATAGTACCGCCAAATCAAAAGAAAAACGAGCAAAAGCTTGTTAAACAAAAAAAAGGGAGTAAAACAGCGGGGGCATCATCTCCCTTCCGTACTACCTTTGAACAAACCATTGAGTTTTCTTTACCCGAAACTATAGAAGAACTTTTAAACAACCTGAAAGACCAGGAAAAAAATTTCCTATCCGATCCTTCAATGTATAATATGCAGCGATATAAAGCACTGATACAAAAGATAGTAAAAATACTGGTGAGCGAAGAATATACAGTTAATGTTTTACAGCGCAAGCGTCGGGATAGAGCAGATTTTATTGTTATCCAGAAAATTGAGAACAAGCTTGAAGCAATAACAAATGCCTATATAAAAAATGAAGCATTTAATTTTTTAAAAGCCTTTGATGAAATCAGAGGGCTTATCCTGGATCTTAAACATTGATTACCATGCAACCTTTATCAGGCAACCATAAGCAACAAACTATTATTTATCACTGTTTACACAATGCTTTGCTTCCCCATTCCCTGCTTTTTACCGGGCTTGAAGGTATTGGCAAAAAATTGTTTGCTCTGACACTTGCCAAAATGATGTTTTGCAAAAACAATGCGTGTAATACATGCCCCTCATGTCTTCAGATTGAACATGGAATACACCCTGACGTTATTGTAGTTGAACCCAATGATAAAGGCACCATACCGATTGGTAATAATGATGAACATGAAGGTTCTATACGCTGGCTTATTGCACGCATTTCGCTTGCGCCGGTTAATGGCAATAGAGTTGTTATCATTAATGATGCTCATACCATGAATGTGCAGGCGCAGAATGCCCTTCTTAAAACCATTGAAGAACCACCTCGCAATAACTTTATCATTTTAATAAGCTCTGAGCGCAATCAGCTATTGCCAACCATACACTCCCGGATTACTGAATATGTCTTTAACCCTCTTTCGCAAGAAGAGCTTACAGCCATTCTAGTACACAATGGCGTGCCTCATGAAAAACACAACGCCATCCTTCCCGTTGCAAGCGGTTCAGCATCCTATGCTCTGACACTTTCTGACGACACACTATATGCTATGATAGTAGACGCCTATCGTGCCATTGTAAGCTTTGTTGTACACCCTGATGTTTTTTTCCATGATCTTTTGCCACTGCTACAGGCCATAGGTCCTTATAAAACAATTGATCTTTTAATTAACATCTTCAGACTTCATTGCAGCAATAGTTTCCCTTCCCTTCCCTGGCTCGATAGTTACCTTAAAGAGGAAACCGCTGTGGAAATTATTAAAATATTACTTGAACTGAGAAGGGGCCTTTCACACAATATTAATATTAGAATGGCATTGAAAGGCATGCTATACTCTTTATGTTTTTCATATTATAATAAACGAGATACATTATGGATATAACAGGCGTAAAACTTCGCTGCAGTCAGCAGATATATCACGTATATACCAACAATCTGTTTGTAAGGCGCAACTCACTCTGTGTTGTAGAAACTGAGCATGGCATAGATATTGGCAGGGTTTTTAAAAAGATTTTATGCCAGCCTGATGAGTCATTAAAGGTTACCGGCAAACTTTTGCGGCTTGCTACCGCTGAGGATTTGGCAACGCTGCCGCAGATAGAAGCACTTGAAGACAGAGCTTTCCAGATATGCAAGGAAAAGATTAAAGAAAAAAAATTAGAGATGAAGCTTATCATGGTTAAAAGCCTTTTTGATAAAACAAAGATCATATTTTATTTTGTTGCTGACGGGCGCATTGATTTCAGAGAGCTGGTTCGCGATCTGGCGGCAGTATTT
>JAKPOE010000385.1 GCA_029548025.1 Spirochaetota bacterium | reverse complement strand
AAGACGTTGTGTTCCTCCCGCAGCAGGAATAAGTCCTAATTTAATTTCAGGAAATCCTATCACGGTGTTTGTGGAATCAGTTGCAATGCGGTAATCGGTAACCAGTGCCAGCTCCACACCGCCACCCAGACAGTTGCCATTGATAACACAAACTGTTGGGAAGGGAAGTTTCTCTAATCCGGACAAAACACTATTTGCTTTTGTAATATACGCTCTAATCTCATCTTCAGTTTTCATGGATGTAAGTTCATCAAGATCAGCCCCTACCACAAAATTGTCATCCTTCCCGCTAACTATCGCCAAACCTTTATATTTTTTGCTCTTTACATCATTAATAATTACTTCCATTTCATTGAGCATAGCACTGGAAACTTTATTAACTTTGCCGGGACAATCTATTGTTACTACCAGCACATCGTTCAAAACCTCAGGTTTACAATAGGTGAATGCGTTCATTGCAGTCCTCCTTATGATCGTTCTAATATAATTGCGTTGCCAATCGCACCAGCAGCACACCCGGCAACAACACCGTAACGCTTGCCACTTTCCTGCAAACGATTGGCACATGTTGTTACAAGGCGTGCACCTGTTGCACCAAATGGATGCCCCAGCGATAGCGAACCGCCATAGATGTTAAGGTCATCATGATTAATCTCACCTACTTTACCGGACAATCCCAGCCTGTTTTTGCAAAACGAGTCAGAGGCAAGGCATTGCACTACAGCAACCATCTGAACGCCAAATGCCTCATGAATTTCCCACACTCCAATGTCTTTAAATTTTAATTTACCCATTGCCAGTGCTTTTGGTATGGAAAAGACAGGACCAAGTAACAGCTCTTCCCATAAATCCTGAGCCGTAAAGGCATACGATTTGATATAGGCAAGCGGTTTTAATCTCATTTTTTTAGCCAGCGTTTCACTCATCAAAAGCACTGCAGCGCCGCCATCGGTTAAAAATGAAGAGTTGCCGGCAGTTACTGTACCGTAGCGCTTATCAAATGCAGGCTTGAGTGCAGCTAATTTTTCAGCTCTTGTCCCTTTTCTGAAACCATTATCTTTGTCTACCAGTCTGCCCTGCGGGGTTACAACCGGCACAACCTCTTTTTTTAATATCCCTTGTTCCCATGCTGCTGCAGCTCGGTTATGCGACAGCGCAGCAAATGCATCCTGCTCGCGCTGTGATATCCCCAGCCTTTTTGCCAGCCTATCAGCAGTATCACCCATACGCAGTTGAGTGGAAAACTCACCTATTTCAGGTTGTTCGGGAACGATAAAATCTTTAAAGCTCATGCCCTTTAACAGTTTAAGCTTTCCCACAATAGTTCTGGGACGTTTAAACATGGTTAAGTCCATAATAAATTGGCGATAGTTCTTTGAAATTTTTATATCCGGATCCGAAAATGTTTCAACACCGCCTGCAATGATACAATCCGCATTCCCATTAACGATCAGGTTGGCAGCACTTATAATAGCAGCATTTGCAGATATACATGCCACAGTACACGTATAGGCGGGGATGGTATTTGGCAGTGCAGCCGCCAGCATAATCTCACGAGCAACATTGGTTGTTTTAACATCGGTGAGCACCGATCCCATGATACCATGGTCAACCATATCATTGGGGATACCGGTTTTTGCCACCAAACCCTTCACAGCATGACGACAGATAGCATATGCCATCATCTCCCTGTATGCTGTTCCGGAACGTAAAAAAGGGGTACGGCACCCATCAATAATTGCAACTCTGTCACCTTTTGCCATTGAAACCTCCTTAAAGTTATGACATAAATTGTATGGTCATAAATATTATTATGTTTATATTTAATGTATTATAGTATTATTGTATTACATTTTAAGTGATTGTCAACCTGTTTTTTAAATTTTTTATTTTTTCCCGGTCATCCTGAGCCGCTGCCAAAGAATCGTGTACCTCCCCCCTTTTTTTGAACAAACGAAGAAAAGTACCAGGGCTCTGACCCCATTTTTTTCATCTCTACGGAATGAAACCACAAAAACTGTTATGAAGAATTAACAGCATATTTTATGCTGATAATGACTTATTACTGTATAAGAACGAAAAAACAGCGAAGGCACGGATGCCGTAGCGCTCTACGGCTCGTGCGAGGACAAAGACAGGATGTCTTCCGCAGCACGATGGCAAGGATATAATCAATACAGCGGGATAAGGCACACCGCCGCCTGAGGTGCGCTTTAGGGGTTAGTAAGGGGGATATTGAGCGCATAAATATCCCCTTACGAAGTGATAAAACTTTAGTTGCCCAACAAAAGAAAGTATGATGATACAACAAAAACACAATAATACTAATTGTATAGAAAAAATCTTATGGTATATATATAGTATATAGGATAGAAATAAAATAGTTGACAAAATATTGATATTGTTATGATTAATATGCA